>WRCR01000001.1 GCA_009783865.1 Planctomycetaceae bacterium
CTTCTTCGTAAAGCATGCGGATACGCTCGTATGTTTCGCTTGGAGTTGCGTAGCCGACGGTATCCGGTATATTGACAGTGGAAGCACCGGCGGCAATGACGGCTTCGACAACCCGGCAAAGATGTTCCCCTTCGGTTCTTGCGGCATCTTCGGCGGAGAACTCGACATCATCGCAAAACTGTCGGGCGTACTTCACACCGGCGATTGCTTTTTCGACGTTTTCTTCTGTTGTATGTTTGAGTTTATATTCACGGTGTATCGGACTGGTTGCCAAAAAGACGTGGATGCGCGGCTGTTCTGCGGACTTTAACGAAGCGGCTGCGGCTTCAATATCTTTTTCGACACATCGGGCAAGAGAGCAGACGCTGACACCGCGGACGGTTTGGGCGACTTTTTCGATGGATTCAAAGTCGCCGGGCGAAGCAATAGCGAAACCCGCTTCGATGATGTCAACGCCGAGTTCGGACAGCGCAACGGCGACCTGTAATTTTTCGTTGAGGTTCATGCTTGCACCCGGCGATTGTTCTCCGTCCCGCAGGGTGGTATCGAAAATCTTGATAGTTCTCATTGTATCGTGAATTGAAAATCGTAAAATGTGTTACGGTTGGCATGATAACAGGTTTGGCGGAATTTGCAATTCCGATGCGGGAAAGATTCGAAGGAGTTATCAATTCCTGCGAAATTTTGCACTTCCGCCAAAGTGGCACTTTTTGCTATTGCCAGCATTTTCAAGTGTGTTATTATCTCCGCTACTGAAGCAGCATACCTCAAGAACCATTGGAAAAGATGCCATGAACCTTTCGTCGAATACTTTTGAGCATGAATCAACCGAACTACCGGTTTCACTGTTGAAGCCGACTCCGAACAATCCGAGGAAACGCGATAAACGAAGTCTCCGCGAAATTGCAAAGTCAATCAAAAAGTTCGGCTTTGTCCAACCGATTGTCACCGACAAAGAATACAACATTATTATCGGACACGGACGTTTTGCAGCAGCAAAGCATCTTGGATACAAAACCGTTCCTGTTATCATTGCTAAAGGTCTAACGGAACAGCAACACAAACAATTACAAATTTCTGACAACCGCTTGTCCGAATTGTCGAGTTGGAACGATAGATTACTTGCCGAGATGCTCGAAGAAATGAATAACACGGCTCCTTTTGAAATACCTGGATATGATGCCAAAGACATCGAAAAAATATTGGGAATTTCAGATTATCAACAGGCATTACGTGAATTACCGCCGCTATGCGCCGAACTTCCTGTCTATGAAGAATACCATCTTTTGATCAGTTGCACACGCGAACATTATGACCGATTTGTCGCTTTACGGGATTCACTTAAACATGAAACTTGGTGCGAATTAGAGGAGGCTTCTCGATGACTTTGACAAAAACTGACAATGACAATCTATCGAAAAAATTATCTATCCGCTTATTTGCAATAGACCGACTCCAAAAGTCCGAAACGGAACCTATCCGCGTTTTAGATTGTTTTGCTGGTGATGGATTGCTTTGGCATTACCTGAAGAAAGAGTCAGGGCATCTCATTAAACATGTCGGCATTGACACTTTGCCAAAGCAAGGTGCTCTCTATCTTGGTGACAATCGTCGGTATCTCCATCGTCTGTCGATTGACAATTACGATTTGATAGACATTGATGCATACGGGGTACCTTACTGCCAAATGAAAATCCTTGCAGAACACAACTACCGCGGCATTGTGGTAGGAACGTTCATTCAGTGTGTTTACGGCGGTCTTCCGTATGCGATGCTTGAAGACATCGGCTATTCCCGACCAATGGTCCAAAAAATAACAAAATTATTTTTCAGTAAAGGTTGGAACAAATGTGCGGCATTTCTTCGGCTTCTCGGTTATGAAGAGGTTTATGTTTACCATTGTGCCAACAAGCATTATTTCTGTTGCATTCCAACAAATAACGGATAAAATGCTGTCGTGAAAAAAATTGTAATTCACTGCGTTACGGAGTCCTTATGTCGATAATCTACGCACCGCGCGGCAAAGCATTGGAATACAGCGATTTGGCGGCAAATCTATACACCGGCTGTTCGCACGGGTGCCGATACTGCTACTGTCCAGCAATTCTACGGATGAAACTCGACGAATGGACAAACGATCCGAAACCGCGACGGGATATTTTGAACCAACTCGACCGCAATGCCGCAAAGATACACGGCGACAAACGGGAAATCCTGCTCAGTTTTATGAGCGACCCGTATCACAGTGACGGTGCCGCTATAGTTACCCGCCAAGCATTATTGATTTTAGAACGGCACGGCTTGCAGGTTCAGGTTCTCACGAAAGGCGGCAAACGGAGTATCGGCGACTTCGACATCTTGGCACGTAACAACTGGAAGTTCGGTTCGACTATCATTTTTCGTAACGAAAAACTACGTGAAAAATGGGAACCCGGTGCCACTCCGATTGATGAACGAATCGAAACGGTTCGGGAAGCCCATCGGCAAAGAATTTTCACTTGGGTATCGGTAGAACCGGTTGTCGATGCCGACGAAGCCCTTGCCGTCATGCGGGAACTGCGGGATGTTGTAGACCTCTGGAAGGTTGGCAAACTGAATCACGACAAGGAACGCGAAGCCGCTATCGACTGGAAGAAGTTTCTGGACGATACCGAAAAAGTCCTCGCCGGAAAGAAGTTTATCATCAAGAAAGACCTCGAAAAATTCCGAGATAAGTCGTAAGTGGTGTATTTGCCGCCGACCGCCGTGCAACAAAGTGCTTTTAATTTTCAATACTAAATTTCGCAGACCGTTCCAATTTTATACTGTTGTAATCCATTTCGTCTGCAAAATTAAACTGCCAAAGAGAAAAACAGTCATTTCGCCGTTCAAAGAATAAAGTTTTAACCTGTTTATTTGTATGTTGCTGCCACTGCCGGAACGGATAAAACAACTGCCGAATTATTGTATTTGCCGTATACGAATTCTTCGCTTCAACAAGAACAACTTGATTGCGTCCTTCGTATCCCGCATCGACTTCCGTCTGCACACTTTTTGCGGTCAATTCAAATTTGCCGACACGATATGAAAACTCCGGTGTGTATTTTCGCCCTCGAATTGTCAAGACAAGCGATTCATCGTCGGCAAAAGTTCGTATCAAACTTGCAGCATAAGCAAAGTCGATGTGCTGCATTTCCGAATCGCCGATATTTGACGTATCAGGAACGAAATCCAATTTCGAGCGGTAAATTTTGACTTCATTTTCAATCGGCGGAATGTCAATATATCCTTCGCCCTTGACGATAACAAACCGTCCGTTATGCACAGGCAAGATAAATAAACCGTTCTCAATAAACACGTCCGGTCTATCTTCCCGGCTGTCTTGCTTGCATAACACTCTAACTTCACGCTCGCCGGTTGTTGTAAAATGGGCGGTTGCTTTCTTGATTTGTTCAGCCGACAATTCAAACGGTTCGGCATCAAAGTTGTGTTTATGAATTTTATACTTATCAAAAATTGCTTTCCACGCCGTACTTGATGCCATAGTATTATCCTATAAGTTTTCGTTGGCTTTGCGCTTGTTCAATGCGGCTTATCGTTAATTCTAAAAATTCTTTATCAATATCAATTCCGATATATTTCCGCTGTCCGATAATGCTTGCTGCCGCGCCGGTTGTGCCTCCGCCGTTAAAAGGGTCGAGAATAACTGAACCGGCATTCGTAGATGCTGTTATCACACGAATTAACAAAGTTAACGGCTTTTGCGTGGGATGTTTGCCGAATATCTTTTCTGACTTTGGGGCAGAATTGATACCCCAGACCGTCCGCATTTGTTTGCCGGCGTTTTTGAATTTATCGCTTTGGTCGTTAGTACTTTTCATAGCGTCGTAATTGAAAATGTATTTTGACCTCTTGTCTTTCACCGCCCAGATAAGTGTTTCGTGGCTATGTGCAAACGTCTTGCAAGCAAGATTCGGGGCGGCATTGGGTTTGTACCATGTTATATCGTTGAGTATATGAAATCCTAACTTCTGCAATAGATAACCGCACTGAAAAATGTTATGGCTTGTTCCGCTAATCCAAATCGTTCCGCTCGGTTTGAGAATGCGTCGGCATTCACTAATCCATCTTTCGTGAAATTCGACATCTTGTTCGAAACCGTTGCTTTTGTCCCACTTACCTTTGTTGACCTTGACCATTTTTCCCGCTTGACAGGTAATTCCGTCATTCGACAAATGATACGGCGGGTCGGCAAAAATCATATCAACAAAACTATCGGGCAATGTCTGCATTACGGCAAGACAGTCTCCGTGATACAAACATATGCTGTCTGTATCATAAAAAACGTCTAACGGTATCGGCGACGATTTTAGTGTTTTCATAATAACTTGTCCAATATCTTTCATTATGCGCTATTTTATGTAAATAATCAAGCGCCTCTTGCATTCCCATTTTGCTTCGGTTAAAATCATCTCGGTATTTTCGAAAACGTCCCTCTAACTCTCAATACTAATATGAAACGGCGTGAATTTTTAGGAGCGGCAGCACTAGGAGCAAGTTGCTTAAGCGTCCCGCTATTGAACAGCAATGCGGCATCCGCACAGGAAAAGAAATCGTTCTCCGACATGGTACAGTTGACGAAAGAAATCAAATGCACCCGGCTCGGAATGGGAACCGGTATGCGCGGCGGCAATAGGATTTCCGATACCGTGCGGGCGGGATGGAAAAAAAGCATCGAATTAATCAACTTCGCCTACGACAACGGTATTCGGTTTTACGACTGCGCCGATATGTACGGCACACATCAGATAGTTGCGGAAGCATTAAAAGACAAACCGCGTGATAGTTATACACTGGTCACCAAAGTTTGGCTTCATCCCCGCGGCGGCTTGCCCGAAAAGGAACGGTTGCCGCCGGAAGAAACCACACAGCGTTTTCTGCGGGAACTCCGTACCGATTACATCGATATACTGCAAATCCACTACATAACAACCGATGATTGGACTTCCGTCTTTGCCGAAGCAATGGAAGGTATGGAACGCATGAAAAAGAAAGGAATAATCCGCTCGCACGGCATTAGTTCGCATTCGCATCTTGCGGCGGAGATGTCCGCTAAAACGCCGTGGGTCGATACGATTCACGTCCGCATCAACAGCGAAGGAATGAACATGGACGGCGACAAAGACGATGCGAAGAAACGCGTTGCCGAATGTGTCCGTACAACGAAATTAGCACACGATGCTGGTAAGGGAATTATCGCTATGAAGGTCTTCGGCGAAGGCAAAATGAAGGACGATGCCGAAATGCGGAAACGTTCCGTGCGTTTCGTCCGCGACTGCGGCTGCGTCGATGTGCTGATTGCCGCCTTCGATGAAAAAGAACATATCACCGAGTTTATTGAAAATTATCAATCATGAAACACATCGCCTTAATATCGTTTTTCGTTTGCATCTTGTTATCCGCAGCAGCGGTTTCCGCTCAGGAACTAAAACTCTGGAGCGGTACCGCGCCGGGTGAAGTTGCCGGTACCGTCGGCGAAGAAAAAGCCGAACCCGGAAAAGAATCAATACCGATAATCCTGGTCAGCAACGTCACTGTTCCGGCGTTGACCGTTTTCCAACCGGAAGCGGACAAAGCAAACGGGACTTGCATCGTGATTTTTCCCGGCGGCGGATATAATATCCTCGCTTATAATCACGAAGGAACCGAAATCGCACAGTATTTCAATTCGCTCGGTATTACTGCCGTTGTTGTGAAATACCGTGTTCCCCGAAGGAAGGATTTGCCGAAACATTTACCGCCGCTGCAAGACGCACAGCGTGCTATGCGGCTTGTCAAACAGAATGCGGAAGCATGGAAAATCGACCCGAAAAAAATCGGCGCAATGGGTTTTTCTGCCGGAGCGCATCTAACGATGATGCTTGCAACACATTATGACGAAAGAACTTACGAACCGCAGGACGATGCCGATAAATTGAGTGCGAGACCGGCGTTTGCTTGTCCGATTTATCTCGCTTATGCTTTGGGCGAAGACCACGGCAAGGACAACATCGATGCACCGCTTGTCGAAGAAGTAACGGTGACGAAAGAAACGCCGCCGATGTTTCTGTCCGTTACTGATGACGACCGCGTCAATCCGATGGGCAGCGTTCAACTTTATATCGAATTACGAAAGAACAAGATTCCTTGCGAACTGCATGTTTTCGTCAAAGGCGGTCACGGCTATGGTATCCGCAGTGATAAAGGTCCCGCAGCCGAGTGGAATGTTCTTTGCGGAAAGTGGTTAAAACAAATGGGATTTATTCCGTAATCCATTAACTTGTCAATTTCATGTCAAACGTTATTACCCGCGACCCCGTTTTGCGTTCCTATCCGAAATGGGATTATCCGAAGTATGAGCAGCGCGAAACCGTTGCTTTGTTTATTCCTTGTTTTATCGACCAGTTTTTTCCTTCAGCCGGTAAGGCGATGGTAAAAGTTCTTGAGAACGAAGGCATACCGCTGGAGTTTCCCGCAGAGCAGACCTGCTGCGGACAAGCGGCGTTCAACAGCGGTTATTGGGACGAAGCCCAAACCGTCATGGAACATTTCGTACAGGTATTTGACAAGTACACGTGGATAGTTACGCCGTCAACATCATGCGCAGCGATGTGCCGGGTATTCTTCGGACAACTTGCGCCGAATTCCAAAGGAGCGGAACTTGGCAAACGGGTCTTTGAAATCAGCGAATTTCTTGTGAACTGTTTGGGGAAGAGTGATTTCGGGGCAAAGTTAGAGAAGCCGCTCAAGACGGCGTTGCACATCGGCTGTCACGGACGGCGTGAGTTGGGTATAGTCGAACAGCCGCTGCAACTTTTGCAAAACATCAAGGGAGTGGAATACACGCCGTTGCCGTATATGGAAGAATGCTGCGGCTTCGGCGGAACGTTCAGTGTGAAAATGGCGGGTACTTCGATTGCAATGGGAAAACGCAAAGTGCAGAGCATCATCGAAAGCGGCTGCGAAATTATTGCAACAGTGGACTTGAGTTGCGCAATGCACTTCAGCGGTATAATGCAGAAAGACCCGGCGGTTAAGAACATCCCCGTCGTTCACGTTTGCGAATTACTCGTTTAGCGTGCGGTTCGTAAAACCGCACGCTAAACGTAGTTTTTTTATATTACCACCTCACCGTCAGCGTTGTGGAAAGTACGTTGTTTATGACGCAGCGTTCAAAAACTTCGCAGTCGTAATCGAGGCGGAACTTGAACCAGTTTGTTTCCTGCACTGCGAACCCGACACCGACAAGTCCGTTGGCGTGTCCCCGCGGACCGCTGTTGGCGGTAAATTTTACTTCCGGCACGCTGCCAAACGCAGTTGTTACCCTTGCCCCGTTGTTTCCCAATTCGTGAATGTAGTACAGACGTGCTTCCGGTGTCCATGAAAGACCGCCGACTCTTGCACCAAAGGTTCTGCTCATCTTGAATCCGACGGGAACACGCATCGAGGAGAAATGCGCGCCGTCAACACGCAGGTTTGCGTATCCGCCGTCCTTTTCGTTTACACTTGGGCTGCTGAGATACATGTAATGTAGTCCCGCGCTGGGAGTTAATATAAGTGAACCCAAGTTCTGGGCACTTCCTACTTCGACACCTGCCGAGAACATATCGTCACTGTAATAACTTTTCGCAGAGCCGGCAAAGGCACCGTTATTTATACAGATACCGCGGTTAATGTCATACGAGTTTTTCGAGTATCCCGCGTAGGAGTCGACAAAGTAACCGCCTTTGCACATACTATTGTGGAGTATAATTCTCCATGCATCGATTTCTGAAGTGGAATTCAGGGTTTTGAAGTTCTGATTAGCGTTGTCATACCCAAAGGATATTCCGATTAAGTTTCCCGGCATTATCATTTGGTCGATTCCGATGGCAGTTCCTATCGTTGATAAACTGTATCCGCTGTATTGTTTGATGCTGCTGCGTCCCTGCCAATCGCCGGTGACGGTAGCCCAAATATTACACTGTCTTGACCGGCTGCCGGGGTAAACGAAGTCCCGGCAAGAGGGCAGCAGTTTCAGGAAACTGCGATGCAGTTGTGCGGCGGCTTCCTTGTTCGACGCATATACCTCGCCGTGCAGTTGCGCAAAAGCATCCGCTAACATCTTCGGGTCTCCGCTCAAGGAATCAAGAACATCGTAGAGATTGCCGAGCCGGCCGCTCTGACCGAGCGAATCAATTACATCCACTGCTTTTGCTGCGTTAACGGCATTTGGCGAACCATAACCGTCGAGAATCTCCGATAGACCTCTCCACTTGAGCCAGTAGCCGTAGTCGCCGTTGTAGTTGCCGATAAACTGACCGAAGCGGTTGTTTCCGACAAGCGTGAACAGCGGCTGCGGTTTCAACTGTGTTGCGCCGGCATCAATAACTTGATAGTACTTTCCGAATTCGCCGGTGCCTTCTACTACCAATTCAGCACCCTTTTCGATGGTGACTTTTCCGCCAGCCGCAACGAGGAGGTCGCCTTGTCCGCTGTTGTTGACATCATATTGATATGTCGAACCGGCTTCAAAGAAGACGTCGCCTCCGACGACAAATGTGCCGAAAGGATTGACTTTGTCGCCGGGCGAGAACGCCGCACCTTTTTCGACTTTCATTTTTCCGGCAACAGAACCGTGACCGCCGAGTGTTCCCTCTGCAACCCTTGTCAAGCCGGTGTACGTGTTATTAGCATTGAGATACAGCGTACCGTCTCCGTACTTGGTCAGCGCAGTGCCGTCCCACAGAGTGCCGCTCTTATCGATTGCCTTGTTGTACGTATTGTTCGGGGCGTTGTTACTAAGCACCGCACCGAGTGTGAAACCATCTTTGAAGGTATCCTTTTTAACGGTGAAGTCGCCATGCGCAGTATCCTTCTGCTTGCTGTCCCAAGTTAGTTGGGTTTCAATAACGACATCTTTGTTATTGTTTTCAAGTACAGCGGCGGCATTAAGGAAGTCCAGTTGCGACTGCTTGTTGATGGTAACGTTCAGACGTTTATTGACATCATCGATGATAATTCCGTTTTCAGTTGCAATAGCCCATTGACGGTTCATCGGTACGTAATACGGACTATCCTGATACGGGTCGTAGCCGCTGATAGCAAGGTCCACTGCGCCGCCGGCATTAAACTTAACGGTGTCGGCTTTTAGAGCCGCGTCGTCCCGCTTGTCTCTGCCTGCGACATCCAATCCCAAAACGCCGTCTTTGGTTACGAGAACCTCGCCTGACACACGAATCTGTCCGCCGGAGAACGCATAAGCATCTTCAACAGTCATTTTTGCAACGTCAACGCCGCCGTCTTGAACTACAACGCCCTTTGCGGCATTGGGGTTGTTGCTGAAAGTAACGGTATCGCCGGTCATGAAGAATGTGTTTCCGATACCGCCGTGAAGCCAATTCCTGTTTGCCGTATCAGTGTTCCATTCATCAACAGAACCCGAACCGTTCCACGTGATGTTTTCTCCGCCGCCGAGAGCAGTGTACCATAAAGCATTGTTATCATAGTAACCGCCGCCGCGAACATTTTTATCAACTAAGTCGTAGATATTTCCCGGGTCTGTCATTATGCCGTTGGAACTGATGAGCAGTTGCGGAACATTACTTACGAATCCGGTGTTGTCAATGTGTATCACGGTATTCGTGAAAGAAACATTGCCGATGGCGACAATGCGGTCGTTTGACAACAGGTTGAGGTCAACATGCGCACCGATAAACGCTGCCGTACCAAGTACATTCAATGTACCGGTCGGGTCAACGATGCCTCCGAAGATTGCGTTCTTCAATTCTGCGCCGTTATCGGAAGTCAATGTCGTACCAGTACCTTGAATGAAATTACCGCCGAGTTTCGCAGTACTCTCTAAATGGACAATGCCGTTGGCTTGCGTAAAGGTGCCGCCGAAGTTTGACGAGTTGCCTGTCAATATCAATTTACCGACACCGATTTGTGCAGCATTTGCGCCTGCGCCGCCCGTGATTTCGCCGTTATATGTAATGGTATTGGAACGATTAAACGCGGCTAAGGCACCGTTTTCAATTCTAATGTCGCCCGCAACGGCACCGGTCCTTCTGCCGTCGCCGATTTGCAGCGTTCCCTCTTTGACCCAAGTTAAACCGGTGTAGGTGTTGTCGGCTGTTAAAGTCAGGATACCGGCACCCATTTTGGTCAGCGTAGTGCCGTTCCAGTCAGCCCGCCTGTTAGCCCAAACGTCGGGACGGCTTCCGGGAGTAATATCCTCAAGCACCATGCCGAGCGTGAACGAGTTGTCAACCGTGAAGTCGCCGTGCGCCGGTTTGCCTGTCTTCGTGCTGTACCATGAGAGGAAAGTTCCAACCACGACTTGTTTGCCGTTATCGGTAACTTGGACTCCGTTTTCGTCAACGAGTTTCGCATATACCGTAAGATAATCAACGCCGTTAGAACCGTCAATCGTAACATTCGGATTGAAGCCCGTGATGATACCGTTTGCCGCTTCAATGAGCGTGCTGGAAACCTCCGGTTCGTTATACACCGGCGGTTCGTATTTTTCAAAGCCGTAAACATTCAGCGTTGCGTTGCCAAGGTTGATGTTTCCGTCTTCGGCAAAAATTGCAACGGGACTGTCTTCCGTAAAAGTAAAGTGGAAGGTGTAGCCCGCGCCGGCAACGTTCATCGCTAAATCCGGTGTGCCGGTCGCTTTTTCGTTACTGACTACTACGCCATTCGGGTCAACGTAAACGTTTTTCTCTGCGGCAGTAAGTACATTGCCGCCGGTTTTCCTGTCGTTGTCGCCGAAATAGACGGCATCGCCATCCATGAAGGCGTAAATTACGATGGAGCCGTTGTCGCCGAGTTTGCCGTACCAGTTAGCGTGTTCATCGCTGGAAACCCACCAGCGTTTTGGACCATCGCCGTCATCTTTCGGGTCAGCACCCGTCCAAACAACTTCGGTGTTTCCGCCGCCGTTTTCCGCTACGAGATATAATTCCTTGTCGATGTTATCGGTGAAGAGACCGTACATCATTTCGATAGTCCGTGACCGCACCGGAATATACGGGGTGTCATCGTTGCCTAAATACAACTGCCCCATGTTATTGAACGTGTTGTCTTTGTCAGCCGAGGCAAGGAAAATCTTGTCTCCGCTAAATACGTCAGCAGGGTCGAATCTAACGTTGCTTCTGTCCACCGTTATTGTTCCGGCGGAGAGTTCCAGGAACGGCACGGTGACGTTTCTATCGCTCAAGTCAAACGACCACATACTGCCTTGACCGAAGTTGATGCTTCCCGCCGCAGTAATTTGCGTGTTGTGTTTGCTAATCAAAAGTGTTGACTCAGCGAAATTGATGTTGCCTAAAGCACCGGTATCCGGGTTCACCTGTGCGTCAATGATGTGTCCGCCCAAGCCCAAATCGAAAGTATAACGCTGGTTAGGATTGGCAATGTTGTCAACTAGCATATTACCGACCGTGACCGGTTCTGCGATTCTAACGTTTCTGCTCTTGACGATTCTGTCGCCGGCATCTTCAATGAAAAGAACGGTGTCCCTGTCCATGAACGTGTTGACGATGAGTTCATCGACATATCCCGTCCAGTTCGGCGTAGGATTCGGGGCATGAATACCTTCGACTTTGTCCCAAGTATTTACATTGCCGAGTGTTCCGCCTACCCAAGTCAGGATAGCCGAAGCGTCATCCTTTGCCTGCACGAGTTTCAACAGGTTGTCGCCGCCGTCGTCAATACTCTTGTACGAAAGACCGGTCATCATACCGACAGAAACGGTTCTGCGTACGGGAGCCGCCACTTGTACATAACCGCCGAAGCCGTCGGATTCCCAAAGTGTACCGGGATTCACAATGTTGATGTTTCCGGCATCGCAAGTAATTTCGGCAAGTACGTATGGGGACGGCAGCAGATTCGCCAGCGTATTGCCCAGATAGACATCGCTGAAGAACTCTACGCCTGCCGCTCCGTTAAATACGACAATCGGGTTGTCGCCGCCGCCCGCGCCTTTGGCAAGAAGATTATCGAAATAAACCGCTCCGCCTGCGCCAAGGAGAACTTTGTCGTCTGCCGAAATCGTTACCGGCGAGTTGTAATCAACATGAATTCCCGCTGTACCGAAATCAATTCTGCCGACTGCTCCCGTTTTGGCATCCGCTTTTGCTTCAAGGATAGTACCGCCGCCCGCTTGTGTGAAGTCAAACACATAACCGCTGCCGTCTACCGTCATATCGCCGACCCGCACCGGAATGGTAAAGTAAATGTCGGCTTTGTTAGTGACAATTTGTGAAACGCCGTTCTCGTCTATGTAAGTATCGCTGAACAGCACGGTATCGCCGTTCAAGAAAGTATAAACGCCGCGTCCGCCGACTTTGCCGAACCAATTCGGTGTTCCCGCTAAGGGCGGGTCGCCCGGCACTACACTATCCCAAAGCAGCGGATTGCCGATATCTTTTCCTGTCCATTGAAGAGGATTATCCGGACCGGCATTAGCCATGGAATCCCACATCGAAAGCACTACCATTGAGTCAGGACCCGCCTCGCCGTCCATGAGTCCAAGTCCGAAGATTTCGCTGTTTCCGGTCACGCCATCTATAAACCCGCGTTCTGATGAATCCCGCTGTTTTACTCCGGCAATATACAGGTCGCCGGTTGGGATACCGAATTTGCCCTTATCCACTTCCATAAGAATAAGGTAGTCCCCTCGATTGAAGTCGAAGTTTGGGTCGGTCGGTTTGTTGGCGTAGAAATCACTTCCGACAACGATTATTTCGCCATCACCAGTGGATACTTTCAGGTCAAGGAACGGACCATCGAAATATGGATGCACATCTCCCTGCGGAGTTGCGTTTTTGGTTATTTCCTCGAAGTTTAACACGCTGCCGACCGCGAAGTCAAACGTTTTAGCAGTGATTTGCGTTACGGCTTCTATGGAAAAATCTTTGGCAACGATAGTCGCCTTGTTAGCGGCATAAACACTTGCAACATTGTTTGTGAAGACGAAATCCAAGGTCCCGGCATCGATATGGCGGCTTCCGTCTACACCGTCATCAGCGGCAATAAATCTGCCGTCGTTTCCGAGATTCAAGATAGCACCGACTGCACTATTTTCCGACCCAAGAGCAAGTGTACCTTCCGTGAAAGTGAAATTTACGATACCGGGTGTGAGAATGGGCGTAGGCGCAGCCGCATTGCCGAACTTACTTGTTCCAACAAGCCGCCATGTTCCTGCGCCGGTTTTGGAAAGTTCCACTTCGGTATTAGCATCGCTGAACATACCGCCGCGCTGTGTCAGGGTGCGTTCATCTGCAACATCGACATTAAATTGGTTGCCCGCTCCTGTGAAGAAGACGCTGTCATCGGCGTTTTTGTTTCCGGCAGTGTTCACGGTAACACCTATAACGGTATCAACATCCACAACATTGACGTTAATAAGTGTACCGGCACTGTAAATGGCACCGCCGGCATCTCCGGGCAGGTCACCGGCTTTCATAGCGCGGTTGCCTTTGAAATTCGTGTCGGTTAGCGTCAGTTCTCCGCCTTGAGTGAAGATAGCACCGCCGCGGTCAGCATAGTTGCTCTTGGCATGTCCGCCGAGTGTATCACCGAAGTCGCCGCCGGTTATATCCACTATTCCATTATCGTTGTAAATAGCACCGCCTTGAGAAGCGATATTGCTGGTGAATAGGTTTCTGCCGTTCTCATCGGTAAAAATCAGTATACCCTTGTCGTTGTAGACAGCACCGCCGAGACCGTCGGTTTCGCTGACGATGTTTGCGTCAAACAAAACGTGGTCGAAGGTCATGTCTCCGGCACCCCGGGCAGCGGTATTAAATACAGCACCGCCTTTTTTGCCGATAGTACCGACGTTGTTGCTAATAAAATCGGCATCCGCCATTATAACATTACCGGCATTCCAGATGGCACCGCCTTCTGCCGCTTGGTTTTCTACAAACTCAATGTCTGTCAGGGTAAGCAGCCCGACTATGTCGTCGTTGTAGATAGCACCGCCGAATCCGCCTACTCCGGGAGCGATAAGTGCGCGGTTGCTCTCGAACACCATTCCCTTGTGTTCTCTGCCGTATTGGTCTATCGTCCGAAAACCGGCACTATCGATAAGCAGGGCAGCAGTGTCAACATTGTTGGGGTTGGTATGATAGATAGCACCGCCGTGGTCAGCAGTATTCGATGTGAAAAGACCGCCGTAGATATTGACTATACCGCCTTCATTATAAACGGCACCGCCCTTTCCGCTGTTGGGCACTGTTCTGCCGTCAATAGTCGATGTTGCAAGGTTATGTGTGAATCTGACATTCGCAAGATTAATTGTACCGGTTTCCGTGTTGTAAAGTGCACCGCCGAAAGCAGCCAGGTTGCCTAAGCCCGTGCCCCCGCCGAAAACACCGCCGTAAAGATAAGGGTTGCGCACCGGTATTGGGTTTCCGTCCTCGTCCTTCGGAGGTTCTCCTCCAATGACATTGCCGTCTTCGTCGTATATTAATATCGCATTATTCCAAAATGACAGTACTCCATTGTCACTATTGTAAATGGCACCGCCCTTTTCGGCGATATTGTTTGTGAACGTACTAAAACCCGTGCTAAAAAGCTTACCAGCGAAGTCACTAGTCGTCGCCATGAAGGTCATCGGCTGCTCGTCGTTGAATATGGCACCGCCGAGTCCGCCGCCGACATATCTATACGCTATTATGTGAGTACCACTTGACAGCACGGTATCATTAAGTTGCACAATTTGGTCGCGGTTCCGGTTGCTAAGCACAGTTCCGGGAACCTCGATGACGTTGGGACCATCCGTAAGCGTTCTGGGACCGGGAAGCACAGTTCCGGCTGGAAGCACAGTTCCGGCTGGCAGCACATTGCCGGCAGGGAACCAGGTGTCAACAAGCAGCGGCGGTCCGCCGGGTATTTGGGTTCCGGCAGGAAGCGTCATACCAAGCCCTGTAAGGTAGCCGGTAGAACCGTATCTTGCCGTTCCGGGAATTGTTAACGGGTCAGTCAGCGTTATCGCTTCAGCAAGTGCGGTATTACTTGCAAACTCAATGCTAAAACGGGTGTCAGGGGATAAGCCCGAACCGGAAAACCAGTTGGAAAACGTTTGGCTGCCCGAAACTGTGTGGTCACTGTACACCATTCCAGCCGTGTTATTGCGGAAGCGGGTAGTTCCTACGACTTCCATGTTTCCGCCGCCGGTTGTGTAGATAGCGCCGCCGTGTTTACCGGCGACATTGCCTTCAAATAAAGCAGCGGCAACATCCGCCTGCGCTATGGCATAACCGTATCGATACGAACCCAGTCCCGTACTAACCCAGTCCTGTATAAAAATCTCTGCAAGTGCTTCTTTGGAAATGTAAATGTCCAAGGGCGTTTTTTCCGGGTCAGGCCAAGGAATAATATTTGTATTGCCGACTTGCCCTGCTTTTCCCGTTGCTTGTGCTGCCGCTGCAATGGGAGAAGTGGTGATGAACCGAAGTGTTCCCTCGTTGTTGTAAATCGCACCGCCGCTGTCAGTTGATTTGTTGTCCGTAAAGACGCTGCCGTATGCCGTTGATTCGGCATAAGAGCGGGAACCATATTCGAAGGAGCGTAAACTGCTGGGGTCGCCAAACTGCGGGTAAATGTACGGGTACCCTATGTCGCCGTCAGGAGGCATTTGCGAGGGGTCATAACCATAAGCCGTCCCCAAGTTGAAATAGAAATTATCGTTAGAAAAAGTAGCACCACTGGTATTATTAGTTGGCGTAGGGTTAGCCCAAGAGTAGACATTAAGATTGCTGTCGGCATCAGCGGTAATGGCGGCAGTGAAGGTCAGCGTTCCTTGTTCGTTGTAAACGGCACCGCCTCTGTCGGCTCTGTTGTCCTCAAATTCACTGCCGATTGCTTTGGAAATTGCTAGTGCTGTGGCATTTGCGTTGGCAAAAGCAATACCGGTGCCGCTTCTGTTTGCAGTCGGGTTGGCATTGGCAATAGCCGATGCGGAATCAGCAACAGCATTAAAGGTCATGTTCCCGCCGTTAAGGTAAATTGCGCCGCCCTGACCGTTATAATTACCGGTACCGTTGTCAACACCTGCGGCGTTTCCTTTGAAAATACCGGCATTGGCGATTGCTTCTGCAAGCGAGTCGGCAAGCGCGAAAGATGTACCGATACTGCCGGTACCGTGCGTAGACGTGGAGGTAGCAGTGGCAACAGACACGGCACCTTGGGCATCCGCCGAAAATACCATTGAACTGCTTTCACCTGAAATGTTTTTATCTAAGTAGATAGCACCGCCGGCAGTTTCTGCCTTATTGCCTACAAAAACACCCCCTTTGGCATGTGCGATAGTGTTCGTATTCACCTCTGATACCGGACGAGTTTGATTCGCGCTGGATTCAGCGATAGCGGTAGCGGTTGCCGAGGCAGGACTAGCCGTTGCCAGCAACTCAAGCGTTTCGTTGGTGTAAATCGCGCCGCCGACTTGCTTTGCAGTGTTGTTCAGAAAATAACCGGCAGTAGCATCCGTTTTATGAGGTGCTCCAGCACGGGAACGCTGCATGTTACCCGTAGTATTGGAGATAATCGTGAGAGTATTATTGGCAGCGTTAGGAGTGGAAAGAACGATAAAATTCAATGTTCCATCGTTGTTGTAAATCGCACCGCCGGAACCGGTGAAGGCAACATTATTCCGAAAAATGTTAATTGAAGTGTTGATTCCGCTTCTGCTGTAAATAATCGGCGGACTCCACTGAGGGCTCCTGCTTGACTGAAAATGTCCGCTGCTTGTTTGAATACCGTTAATAGCGGAAGCGTCAATCGTTATTATTCCGGTGTTGTTGTAAATTGCTCCTCCGTCTTTATTGGCAATATTACCCTCGAACAGGTTGCTTGCGGGATTTCTTCCCGGGAAAAAATTTGCCGGCGGCATACCATTTTTATTAGGCGGGAAACGATTTGAGTCCGAAGACCAATCGTTTTTGAGAGCATCGATATTTACTTTTCCGCCGTAGGTATAGATAGCCCCGCCGAATTGCTGTGCCGCGTTTCCGGTAAAATCAACCAACTGGATATTGACATTGCCTCTATCGTTGTATAAGGCACCGCCGCCGCCCGCTCCTTCAACGCTAAGCGAGGAGTTGTTGTCGAAGAAGAGAACAGAGAGATTTATTGTTGCGCGCCCGTTGAAAATCGCGCCGCCGCGCTGTTCGGTTACATTGTTCGTGAACCCAAAAGTTCCGGTGCCTGTGGTGGTCCAACTTTCCCACGAAGGAGGAGCACCGGAAAAGGTGAACAAGTTACTGACACCGATAACCGAAATCGCACCGCCGTCCCGCTCTTCGTAGGCATTATCGAAAACGAGTTTATTAGTAATACCGGCATCGAGATCGGAAACGACATAGATACCGCCCTTGTTGTACAACGCTCCTAATTCGAGATGTGCTTTGCCGCCGAATGCATCTTGGTACACGAAGTCGCCGTTAATCACGCCTTCTTTGATAACGAGCCCAGACTCGCTGGTATAACCGGGAACGGACGTGCTGACATCGTCAGGGGTTATAGTTAGCGGCGTTTGCGCATAAGCGTTATGTCCCATCGCGGGAAACATACCGAGTATGATAGCCAGTACACCGGCGGCGAATTTTGCTTTTGTAGATGACTTCTTCCTTGATGAAGTAATGCTCTTTTTCATGGCGACCGTACTTCCTTGTAATTTTTCGGAATTTTGGCATTCGGAATTGGCAAAACAGGCGGTCTACGCTATGCGTCTGCAACGCAGGCAAGACACCCTATTTCATTTTTCGGCATTCCGCAAGTTAAAATTAAGAAAAAAATTAGAGAGACGGCAGATTGCAGACGGCAGACGGCAGCGAATTCTTCCGACTGCAATCTGCAATCTGCTGTCTGCCGCCTCTCTTCCCATTCCACCCATTTTTCCCCATTCCCGCAATACATACAACGGGACGGCTCGGTACGATTGCTACTACTAAAATCACCGATTTTACTAAAATTTGCGGTACGATTGTTTCGATTAACAATAACTGAAACACCGGACTATTCCCGTTGTTCGTCAAAAACGTAAGGAGACGAAAAGTGACGAAGATTTATACGAATGTTCCATCCATGATAGCGCGTGCGCAACTGCACCAGAACATGGCGACGCTGCAGACCTCGCTGCAGCGGTTAAGCACTGGATTGCGTATTAACAGCGGTAAAGATGACCCCGCCGGCTTAATCGCCAGCGAAGTTCTGCGTTCCGACATCACCGGCATCAAAATGGCAATCAAGAATACTGAACGCGCCAATATGATGATTGCCACGGCGGACTCCGCCCTGAACGAGGTAACAAATCTGCTCAACGACATTCGCGGTCTCATCACCGAAGCCGCAAACACCGGCGCAATGAGTGCCGAGATGATAGCCGCCAACCAGTTGCAGGTTGACGCTTCTCTCGATGCCATCGACAGAATTGCCGCTATGACAACGTTCATGGGGCAAAAACTCCTCGACGGCTCACTGGACTTCGATAAAACCGGCGTGAACAGAAACGACTTGCGGGATTTATCCGTTCATCAGGTTACCTTCGGTGCCGATAAAAGTCCGATTGACGTTACCATTAACATTCAACAACCCGCCAGTAAGGCGGAGTTGTATTACAGGAATCCCGCTATTGCCGAAGAAATGGTTCTGCAATGGGGCGGAAATTACGGCTACTGGCAGGAATCGTTTCAACGGGGCGCAACCGTTGCGGAAATTGCCCGGGTTGTCAACGCCACTTCCAATTCCACCGGTGTTATTGCCGAAGTCGGTTCAGACGCAATGTACGGCATGCTCTACGTGAGCGGATTGGGTCCCGACAACGACATGATAATTCAAGCCGGTCAGCCCGGTGTTAATGCCGGCAACATTGAAATCAAGTATGTGGCGGGTTCGTCCAAAGGCGTTCAAGTCAAATACGAAGAAGGAATCAGCGCGGGTTCACCGGGCAAAATCACCGTCTATCTTCAGACGGAAGAATACAAAAAGTCAACTGCCGATGCGGTTGATAACTCGTGGATTAGAGACCCGGTCACCGGTAAGCCGGTCTCACCGCTGCATGATAACAGCGCGCTGCGGTTTGAAGCGAACATTCCCGGCTCGCAGTACAACAATGCCAATATTCATTATGTTGATGCCCAAAGAACCGACGCAAGTTTCGCAGACCCGAACAAAAACCCGGCCGGTTCAGCGAATTATCCTTACGCAAAGTATAATGATAATGCAACCAGTTCCGTTTCGCTTTTCGGCGATGTAAACGGATTGGGAGGAAGCATCGGTGACCTAACCAGCAGTATTATTGCCGGCAGCGGCGACTATTTTTCGATTCAATCGCGTGAAGGAAGTTCTGCGTATAATAATGTCGAAATAGAGTTTGTGAAAAAAGCAGCCGGTTCAACGGAACTGAACGGACGCAAAGCGTCCGCCGTTTATACTGAAGAAAAAGACATATACGGTAATGTTAAAGAGAATGGTAAAAAATTAACTATCTACTTTGATGATACCGGTACGGCAACACTGCAAGATGTACAAGACGCATTGCGGATAGAACGGCACGAAAAAGACGGAGGAATGGTAACCGGTGCTTTCGAGTTGAAATCATCTGTTCCTGCTTCGAGTATTGTTCTTAATGGGGCAGCGGCTGTTGATACCGTTGCTGCAAGCGGCAACACCCACAACAGCGGCGGTGAAGCAGGAACACTGTTTATCTATCTGCCGCCGCCGACAGGTCCCGATGGTATTTCGAGATTTCCTGCCGGACATCCGATGGCAGGACAGCCTATCACAGCGAATGATATTGCTGCTCTCTTCGACCTGGACAATAATGCTTCAAAGGGCAGTGAACGTGCTGCCGGTTTGTTCACCGTTACTAATACCGTGGACAACGACGGAACGGGCAGTATCTATTTATATGATAATATCCCCGGCAATGTGAAGGCAGTGACCGCTTTCACGAAAGCATTTAAAGGCGGTGTCACCGGCGGCGATGTTATAACAACTGCGGCGGAACTTATCACCGTGTTAAACAATTCGGCGTATTGGGGAACGATGATGTGTCCCGAAATGATTGCCGAACTCGCCGTTGAAAATGCCGACGGCAAGTATTACGACTTGATACCGGACAAGCCCGTTGTTATGGCGCGGCTTGCCCCGAACAATAACGGACTACAAGCCGTCAAGGTTTTTGAAGAAGTTGCTTATTACGGCAATCCAAACGAAGGTACCGGTTTGCAATTCCTTGGCGAAAAGGACTCGCCGAGCATTCGATTCGTTGCTGAACCGGGCAACAGCCAACTCTGGATAGACCGGACAACTGTACCGGCATCCGAAGGATTGTCGCAAGCCGTTTTAACAGCGCAGGAAGGCGGCGCAAGTTTGACAATAACCGCTGTCAAAAAAGGCGGCGATTACGACGACGTTCAATTTGTCTTCAAACGGATTAACGAAGATGTACTGGCAGTAATCTCACCTGACCGCGCAGACGGCTGGGTGGAATATGACCCCGGCGTGTCTCAAGCGGAAGCGCACGCCGTCTTTCGGGATGCCACATCGTCAACACCGGTTGCGAACACGGGATTTTACATCAAAGCAACTGAACGCGGCGACATGTATAATAACGTTGCCATTCAGATGCGGCTCGATGACACTATGGCGGACATCGAGGACGGAATTCAGGACGGCATCGTTGTTAAGTTTGATTCCAAGACCAACAGTTTGCAGATTGCGATAGACAGCACAAAAGTTGGAAGCATAACTGCGAATGATGTAATAGCAGCGATTAACAATGCCAAACTAGGTTTTACTGCGGAACTTTCTTTCGCAGAAGATATTAACAACACCGGACTCGGAACATTCGACACCATCGGTTTGTCAACCGGTCGGCTGACTGAAATCGCCAACACCGGAACGACCGGCGGACACAAAGGCGGAACCGTTACCGTCTGGCTCGCTGACGAGATTGACGGTGTTCCATATATCCCGCCGACTCAAGATGATATTGTCCGTCTCATCAACAACGACCCCGTTGTCGGAAGATTGTTCACGGCAAAGGCGTACAATACTGTTGAAACCACCGACAGCAGGCAGATTAACTTCGTCAAAGACGGACCTATCGTTTCTCAAGGCGGTTTGATTCAAAAAGCGGTTATAACGGTGCATCTTGTAACCGACCAGTACGGATTGGTTCAAACCACTGCGAAGGATTTGCAGAATTGGTGGAATGCGCAAGACCCCGCATACGTGGAAAACATCAGCGTCAGTATTGTTCGTCCGCAAGGTGCGCAGTGGGATGCATGCGATGACCCTTACGGATACGGAATACTCAAGCCCACCGTTTCACTCGGCGACTGTAATGAAATTATCGTCAACGACATTCAGTTTGTCGGCTGGAACGATAATGCCGAACAGCAGAATTACGTTGCAAAGTATTCGACCGGTACAATGACTTCGCAGCGGGGCATCAATTCCTCGTATCAACTGATTGCACGTCAACTCGGACCCGATTGGGACGGTTATACTATTAGGTATATCAACGATGATTCGCTGACGGGGCGTTATGCGGATAATGTCGTAGCGGGTTCTTCCGATAATCCCTGCGATGGCGAAGAATACAACGGCTTGAAACGTGATGACTGCGGAAACCTGATAACGCCGGTCAGCGGTACCGAGAACGGCATGCGGCTGGTAATGGACCCGATAACTAAAGAGATAACGATTTATGTTAAGTTCGGAGCGACTACCGCAAGCGACATTGAGCAGTTAATTGAAAATGATGTCCGCACCCGAAATTATTTCAGTGTCAATCAACTCGGTGACGGCACCGGACTTATCAATCTCGATGACAATACGCTGCTCACAACGGGCGGAGCAATACCGCCGGGCAATCTGAACGGCGCGAAACTTATACAGGGTGCCGATGCCAGCGATTACTTCCTGATATTCAAATCACAGGAATATGGAAGTGATAAATTCGTCGATGTGCGGGCTTATGCTCCAACCGGCGGAACGACATCTTTCACGGTGCAGGATTCCAAAGGAAAGACCGTTGAGAAAACCTACGGACAGGATGTACTCGCTTTGGTTAACGGTGTGAAGGCAGTCGGGCGCGGCTTGAACGCTTCGCTGAACACTTCTATTCTGTCGCTGGACTTTACATTGAGCGAAGATTCCGGGACTGACCCGAATTATTCCTCGACTTTCACTATCAACGGCGGCGGCGCAACTTATCAGATAGGTCCCGATGTTGTTTCCAATCAGCAAATCACGCTGGGAATACAAAGTGTCAACACGGCGCAACTCGGCGGCGCAAGCGGCAAGTTGTATCAGTTGCGCAGCGGACAAGATGCTTCGTTGACGAATGATACTAACAAGGCGTTCCGCATCGTTCAGGAGTCGATTTTATCGATAACGCAGGTTCGCGGTCGGCTGGGAACGATTCAAAAGGCGACGTTTGATACTAACATTAACGTGTTGAATGACACACTGCAAGCGTTGACGGAAGCGGAAAGCCAAATCCGTGATGCCGACTTTGCGGAGGAGACGGCAAACTTGACGCGGGCGCAAATTCTGGTGCAGGCAGGCATAAATTCGCTGGGTATAGCGAATCAACTGCCGCAGTATGTATTGAGTTTGCTCGGACGATGATTAAAAGTCATCGCCGTAGCCGTCATCGCTGAAGGCATCGTTTTTGCGGAATCTTCTGCCTCTTCCTCCGCCGCGATGTTCACGGGGACTTTCGTAGTGTTCCTCTCCCCGTGAATCGCCGCTTCGCGGGTCAATATCCCGAGGCGGAGCAATTTCACGCGGCGGACGAGGATTGCCCGTATTGTCGTTTGCCTTGAATTCAGGTCGGTCACCGAAAATACGATGTAAAATCTCCTGAACATCTTCTGCGGTCTCGGTGACAAGCAGTTCGCTTGCATCCCGGAAATGCAGCGCACTTCCGTTCTTCACGTTTTTCACGAAAACAAGTTCATTGAGGTTGACGACTACCGCACCCGAATTGTTCGTAAAAAAAACAAACTGCGGTGCCGCTGCATTGTTATGTTGTGCCATTGCTATTCTCCAAGTTGCGAAATTAAAACAACAGCGGATATTCTAACAGAGACAAAACGGAAATGCAAGAGGAGAAATTTTTTGTGAAATTTTTCGTTTTTGCGATTTCCCTCTTGTAATTTTTCCGAAGATAAAGGACAATGCTCGTGTTGTACGGTAGTTTATCGTTTATTTTTTCCTAAAACCGCCGCTTATAACGGCTGGGTTAAACTTTTTGTTAGGAGTTTTCAAATGCAGAACCTTATGATGTTCGTTTGTTCGATTGTTTCCGTAACCACAGAAGGGATAAAAGTAGGTAATTTGAGGGGGGGAAACGAAATAATACGAGCGGCGGGCATACGCCCGCCGGTAAATGACGCTAAGAGAGCGTTTACGCTCGTAGAACTACTCGTAGTTATCGCCATTATCGGCGTTCTAATCGCATTACTTTTACCCGCAGTGCAGGCAGCCCGTGAAGCCGCAAGAAGAATGCAGTGTACCAATAATCTTAAGCAACTGTCATTGGCGGTTCACAATTACCACGATGTGAATAACGCGTTGCCGACCTGTATGTCGGCTATCCACAAAGCGGTTCTCGACCCTGCAAATCGCGGACAGTGGACTTTCAGTGTGCTGACGAAGGCATGTTCTTTCATTGAAGCACAGGTAACCCTCGATGCAATGGCGAATGAACCTAGTTGCAGTACGCAAGGGGGAACCGATTCTTCATTTCCGCTTGAAATCAGGAACAAGAACTTTGCGTGGCTAATGTGTCCTTCCGGCGGCAATGAACCGCCCTGCACCGACTGGGGCGGTCCCACCATTAGCGGTGTAATAAACAACACCAGTCGGCATAATTACGGACCTATGACCGGTGATATTGCTCCTACAATAGGAACTTCGGGAACAGACCAGTGGGGCTGGGCTCCAAATACCTCTGCTAACATACCTGGCGCGGTTCCTTGCCGCCGCGGCTTTTTTGATTTGAGAATGTCGTGGAAGAATTTTTCGGCAATAGAAGACGGACTCTCAAATACACTTTGTTTTTCGGAGCGGCTGGGAGTTGCAGGTCCGAACCGGACTGCTCCGGGCAACGACTGGGACCCCAAAAATCCGAAAAGGGGAAATGTCTATGGCAATTTTACAACCCGAAATGACTGCATCACGCTGGCACAAGGAACTTATTCCGGGTCACGAAATGCTTTCGGTTCAATCTGGACAGAAGGAAAGGCGGCAGTTTGTACTCTTCAAACAATTCTTGCCCCGAATGCGGCGGCTTGTTTGAGCGGCAGCAACTGGGGAAGCGGCGGAAAATCCTTGAATTCACCCTCAAGCAATCACAGCGGCGGCGTAAATGCTGCGCTGGGTGACGGCAGTGTGCGTTTCGTTTCGGAAACGATTAACACCGGAAGCGATTACACGACAGCAATACCGACTCAAGCGTCAACAAGCGGTGCTTCGCTCTGGGGTGTTTGGGGAGCAATTGGCAGTGCAATCGGAAAAGAAAGCGTAACGTTATAGTGAATAGTTAATAGTGAATAGTTACGCAAGCGATTATTTACTATTCACTGACCACTATCCACTATTTACTAGAGTTGTTCGGGAATCGACATTTCTGCGTAGGTAGGAATTCAGAGGAACAGGTATAACCTTTTACGTCTAGATTCCCGTTTTCACGGGAATGACCGTTTTGGAGTTTCCGAACAGGTCCACTATTTACTATTTACTGTTTACTAACCACTATTCACTATTAACTATTATGAAACTTTCTGTCGTCTGCCGTCTGCTGTCAGCCGTCTTCTTTCCTTGTCTACTGTCTTTTTCCGGCTGCGGCGGCGGACAAGCAGTGCCGCCGGGCTTTCCGGCAAAACTCACTTCGGTAACCATTACATTGCAGAACAGCGGGCAGCCGGTTCACGAAGCGGCGGTCTCGCTGATTGCTGAACCGCCGGAACCGTATCTTGTCAGCGCAATAACGAATACTGCCGGTACTGCGAAACCGCAAACGATAATCAATGCCTTTTCACGGGAAGGTGTTCCGCCCGGTACATACAAAGTGCTGATAAAAAATCAGATGAAGTCAACCGTACCGGAATTGAGACCGGAAGACGCAACGGACTCTGCAAAGGAAGCCGAATATCAGGCAAAAGTTGAAAAAGAAAGAGCGGAGCAGCAGAAACAGAGCGGCATTTCGCCGGACTGGAGCGATATTAAGAAAACGCCGTTCAAGTTGACTATTCCAAATGAAGCAAAAAGCATTACAATAGAATTCTCGGATACAAAAACATTTGAGCAATAATTGATGCTATCAACTAACGAAAGGAAAATTTCATGAGAACTGCATTATTGACGTTTCTTCTTGCGGCAGTATTCTGTTTGAATCTGCCCGCACAGGAACAACTAACATCTGACGGTGAAATGCCGATTCACGCCTGGGTCGGAATACCCGCTAATCAATCAACCGTTGAACGGTTCAAGGAATTGAAATATGCGGGAATCAACGTCAACTTCACGTTCTACCCCAACATTGCCGAAGTTGAAAAAGCATTGGACGCAGCACAACAAGCCGGTGTTAAAGTCCTGCCGTTCTGCCCTGAATTAAAAAACGAACCGGAAAAAACAGTAAAGCGGCTGATGAACCATCCGGCTCTTGCCGGCTACCATTTGCGGGACGAACCGTCTATTGCGGACTTCGCCGGATTGAGCGAATGGATTAAGAAAGTCCAAGCGGTCGACTCCAAACACGGAAGTTATATCAATCTCTATCCGAATGACTTGTGCGTCGAACGATTCTTCGATAAGGAAGTATTAGAATCAATGAAAAAAGAAGGAAAAAATCCGTATGCAGAATACGTTGCTCTTTTTCTGAAGGAAGTGCCGGTGCCGTATCTTTCTTTCGACCATTACCCCATTACGCAGAAAGACGGAGTCAACTCGATTAAAGTGCAGTGGTATGAAAATCTTGAGATAATTGCTGCCGCATCGCAGAAGGCAGGTATGCCGTTTTGGGCGTTCGCGCTTTCCAATGCACATAGGAATCCGGGTTCTGCGCCGGGCGACCCTTATCCGATACCGACTGTCGGTGATTTGAAACTTCAAATGTACAGCAACTTAGCGTACGGAGCGCAGAGTTTGCAATACTTTACCTATTGGGGTATGAAGAAAGAGTGGATGGAATTTCAAGGCGCGCCAATGACAGCGGACGGAAAACGCACGGAAATATATGACCGCATCAAGGTAGTCAACGACGAGATTCAAACACTTGCAGGCGTGTTTCTCGATTCAAAAGTTATCTCCGTGAGGCACACCGGCGAACAGATACCGCAGGGAACGAAACGGCTCGAACAACTGCCGCCAAAAATCAAGACGCTGGAAACAGACGGCGGTGCGGTTGTGTCGCTCTTGGAAAAAGGCAATCGGCAGTTTCTGGTGATAGTCAATCGGGAGTGTCAGAAAACAATGAAGTTGACGATTACGACCGATGCCGATGTCCAAAAGGTTTTGAAAGACGCAACTGTTGTACCGGCAAGTACATATACCGATACAACAGTGGTTGATGCCGGCGATGCCGTAATTTTCACTTGGGTGCGTCCTTGAGCGGGGTCAAATCCTCGTCATCAATTTCGTCAAGCAATGGCGACTTTTTCTTCGGCGTTTGCTCCGGTTCATCTTCAGCATCTGTCAAGGCGGCTCTCTGCCTTGCTCTTTCCTCTGCCGCCGCTTTTCTGCGCGCTTCGTTGTCCTGCGGATTAGAAGAGCGGCTCTTTTCGTCAACATTTAACGAACCGCCGATTCCCTTCGGATTCAATTCCTTCGTCACATTACAGATATCAAGTGCGCAAGCACAAGGATTGCGGTTGCAAAACTTACAGGAATATGCATACGGCACTTGACCGGCAAAGCCCGGCTTGCTGCAATCACAAGGATTCTTATAGCAAAGCGGACAAGACCAGCGGAATGAATAAGGACGTGCATAGCCCGTGAATATAGCCGGATTCCAATGCGGACGATAATACGGTGCCGGATTGTAATACACCGGAAACTTTCGCGCACCGTTGTTGTACATATCCATAATCGGTCTCGGAATTACCGACAAGAAGCGGGGTTCCTTGTACGGATTGAATTCGCCTTTGACACCGTGACCATCGTCTGCGTGTTCGCAAGGGTCGCTGCGATGTTCGCGGCAGGCATCGCAGGTGCCGCAAGGGGTGTCACCAGCGGTTAAATCGCAGTTATTGCACATGTTTTGACTCCGCTGCTGAATACAATGGCGACACAGCGTTCTTTCGCAAGGAAAACCTGCCTGACACATTTTGCATTTTCCGCAAGGCGTTTGCGGGCTGTCAACGCAGAGCGGACAATCTTCTGCTTTGACGGGTTTCGCGCCGTACACTTCCCACATATAACGTTCTGCTTCGATGCGGCGTTGAACTGCGATTTCGGGAATTTTGCTGTATCTGTCCTGATTACCGATGGCGGGAGGCGTACCGGTATAAATCCGTTCCGGCGGACGCACAAATCGCGGGTCGGGATAGCCGAAGTCAGCCGAAGCCAGCGGTTCCTGCATGGGTTGATGAACGTGCGGGGCATTTCCGTGATATTGTCCGCCGGTTTTTCCATAATTCTTTGCCGCTGCTGCGGAACGGGGCGGATTGCCGGACTTGGTCTTCTGTGCTTTTGTTTGCGCCAGCAATGTTTGTGCCGATGCAATCAAAAGAACGAAAGCCAATAGCGGAAAACAAACAGTAATGATTTTTGTGAAGTTGTACATTTCCTTGTCCTTCTATGTTGTTCCTTTTGAGAACAATTACGCTTTTGACGGAGGATTATGGATTATAAAACCGCATCGTGCGGGAAATCTTTCGTTTTTTTGTGCAAGATTTTTTTCGGCAGACGATACAAGCGGTATAACGCGCAGAGTTGTTTTGTCCTGTTGCTATAAACAGCGGATTTATTAACGGCGATATTCGAGACCGCTTATTGAAAGCCGAAAAGTTTTGATATTGCAAACGCATACAATTTCGTGTAAAATGTCGAAAACGTTTAGAAATAAAGGGAAACTGGCGGGGACAATGGCAGACCATTTGACGAAAGAAAAACGCTCGTGGAATATGAGCCGTATCCGATCAAAGGAAACCGCTCCTGAAATTGCATTCCGTAAATTGATATATCGGGCAGGGTTTCGTTATCGGCTTTATGATAAAACACTTCCCGGAAAGCCGGATTTAGTCATGAAAAAACACAAAATCATTGTTTTCATTCACGGCTGTTTTTGGCACGGACATGAAAACTGCCGGAGGGGAAACAAACCGAAAACGCATAAAAAATACTGGAACGCAAAAATTAAAGGGAACGTTGCACGGGATAGAAAAAACATTACAACGTTGGAAAATTCAGGATGGCGGGTTTTCGCCGTTTGGGAATGTGAATTGAAAGATTTAGAAACCGTTTTACAAAAATTCAAGGAATTTGTCGGGACAAAAGATGCCTAAAGAAGTAGCCCAACCTAAAATTTTGTCGCTGTTTTCCGGTTGCGGAGGTCTTGACTGGGGGTTTCATACCGCCGGTTATAGGACAGTTTGGGCTAACGACATCAATAAATGGGCGGTTAACACATTTCGCAAAAACTTTCCCGAAGCTGCCGTTTCGCAGGAAGATATCGAAAAAATTAAGGGGAAAAAGTTAAAAGAAGTTCCCGATTGCGATTTAATCGTGGGCGGTTTCCCTTGTCAGGATTTTTCGGTGATTTGGAAACAGCCGGGGCTGGACGGTGATAGAGGCAACCTCTACAAACATTACCTACGCTTTATTGATGCGAAAAAGCCGTTGACGTTTGTTGCTGAAAATGTTAAGGGACTATTGTCGGCAAATAAAGGACGTGCAATAGCGGAAATCTTAAAGGGTTTCGAGAACGCTGGCAATGGTTATATGGTGAAAATCCAACTCTACAACTTTGCGGATTACGGTGTTCCGCAGTTTAGGGAGCGGGTTTTGATTGTCGGTGTCCGGCTTGACACGGGTTTTGAATTCGCTCACCCTGCCCCGACACACGGAGCAGGACGGGTAGCGTATAAAACATCGGGGGACGCATTGCGGGACGTTGAAGCAATGGAAATGTTTCAGAAAGCACCGAAGTTTAATCGAAATGAAATTGGTATTGTGGAAAAAACACGAAAAATGTTAGAAATGATACCAGAAGGCGGTAATTTTACAGATGTTCCTACGGATAGTGAGTATTACGTCAAGGGTTTGATTAGTCACGTTTATCGCCGCCTGAACCGGAATGAACCGTCAAAAACGATTATTGCGGCAGGCGGTGGCGGAACATGGGGCTATCATTACGAAGAACCCCGCCCACTGTGTAACAGAGAAAGAGCAAGATTGCAATCGTTCCCTGATAGTTTTGAATTCGAGGGTTCGGTCACAGAAGTCCGCCGTCAAGTTGGTAATGCTGTTCCGCCGGACGGCGTTAGATTAGTTGCAGAACGGCTAATGCCGCTTTTTACGGGGGAATATGAAAAAACGGATTTGCAAAAACTCCGTAATGAATTACAGAAATTATCAATTAGGAAACGTTTGGAATACGATTTACAAAGGACTAAAGAAGAAAATTCAGAGATAGAAATAGCAACGTGATAGAATTACTCAACTCAAATTATCTGCCGTTAAAAACGGTTTGCCGTTCTTTTTCTGAAGTGTTTTTTACGCTGTTGGGGAGTGCTGAACGTATCCACATTGCAAGCGGTTATGTTTCGGAAGACGCAATCGCCGATTTGTTAGGTATTTACGAAAAAGGATACAGCAAAGAGTTAAATCTTATTGTCGGGATGGGTTGGTTTGAAGGATTTCCCGCAGCCCAATATGATGCGCTGGCTAGGTTTGGAGATTTATTGTCAAAAAAGGAACTCGGTAACGTTTTTGTCGCTAATCGTTTCAAGTATCATGGAAAAGTTTATTCCTTCTTCGGGAAGGATAACTCTTATTCAGCCGTTGTCGGTTCAAGCAATCTAACAAGAATAGATTCGCAGGATAAAGTTTATGATACGGATATCTTGATAACCGGCGATAATGTCAATGCCGAAATCGAAAAGTTCCTTGCCGATTTGCAAAGATATAGTGTTCCGATACAAAAGGTAAAACTGCCCGCTGAAAAAATTATTGAACCGAAAAATTTATTCGCCGATTACTTGGACGTAGAGCAAGTTTCGGAACAGAAGTTATGTGATATACAGAGTTCATTGACGGACACCGTTTTCGTTATTCCGATAAAACCGGAAATGAAAAGCCATCTGAATTGTTATTTTGGAAGACCTCGAATGAATAACGGAATTGCACGCCCCCGTGATTGGTATGAAGCCAACATTATTGTATCAAAAAAAATTACAGGAAAACGGGACTATCCTAAACGGGAATTCACTGCAATTACAGATGACGGCTATAAGTTTCAGTGTGAATCAAACGGCGATTACCATAAAAACCTGCGGTCTTCAGGCGACCTGAAGATTATCGGCAGATGGTTAAAAGGGCGAATGGAGCAAAAACGGAAGTTGCAAATCGGAGAAATGGTCGACGAGGGTGTTTTAGAAAACTACGGTAGAGACAACTTTACAATGACAAAAACAAACTTACCGGATACCTGGTATTTGGACTTTAGCACGGAAAAATGAGACATATGAGTTTCCTTGAAGCATATCTTAACACAATCAACAATGTTGAAGTAAAGCAAACGGTTAGCGAAACCGCAGCAAAATTTTTGCAGGAGGTACTTTCGTCATTTAATTTCCAAAGCCGCATTAACGGACTTTTACTCGGCGAAGTGCAAAGCGGTAAAACGGGGCAAATGTTTGGAATAGTAGCCCAAGCCGCTGATGAAGGTTTTGACGTTTTCGTAATTTTGACAACCGATAATAACCGGTTACAAACGCAGACGTTTGAGCGGGCTTCGCTAGGATTGATGAGCGGAATGGAAGTTTGTAATGAAACCGACACACGCCGCTTTAATCTGAACCGCCGTTTGACAACACGAAAACCTGTTGTGATCGTTCTAAAAAAGAACAGCAAGATATTGAAGAAATGGCGGAACGAGCTTTTGAATTCGGAATACCTAAAAGATAAGAACGTGATGATAATTGACGATGAGGCGGATGCAGCATCGCTCAACACGAGGATTAATCAGGATGACATCAGCGTTATCAACGAACACATCAGCGCAATCCGAACCGCAGGGGCGTCTTGCATTTACTTGCAAGTTACTGCAACTCCGCAAGCAGTTTTATTACAAACCGAAGAATCTGATTACAAACCGTCTTTCGTAATTTACTTCAAGCCGGGCAGTGCTTATCTCGGCGGGGACTTTTTCTTTTCCCGACCGGAACCGTATTGCATTATAGAAACAAGCGATGACGAAATGGCTTCGGTTATCGACCCTGATTCCGAAGATGATGCGCGGCTTAAGCAAGCGGTATTAAATTTTCTTGTTGTTTGCGCCCATTTCAAACTTTCCGGTATAGAGAGCACATTAAAACAGCAAAATTGCTCGTAAGCAGCGGACACAGAATCAGCAAAGGAACGGGAACAATGTTAACTCCGACAGACCGCAAAGTGTTCGACGATTATACTGACGGCATATCGTTGATAATGTACCGCCTGAAAGGCGAGGTTGACCAAAAGTGGAACGGTCAGCCGTTATGGATGCCGAACATTAAGTTGCCGGAAGGTTTCCGATGTCATTATGCAAGAAGATAGAAACCTATCGTTTGATTTTGTTAAAGTCACAGATGCAAAATACACGCCATTAAATTACGTTTTACCGCAGCCGCAGACTCGCGCTCTTGATTTTTTTTTTCATTCCGATAAAATAATGCCGTTCAACAACTTTTTCCCTTTTTCAAGAAAGAAAACACCGATGGCAAAGAAAACTATTGCTTCAGTTGATGTCAACAATAAAACCGTGTTCATCCGCGTGGATTTTAACGTACCGCTCGATGACAACGGCAAAATTACCGATGACCGCCGAATTGTCATGGCACTGCCGACTATCAAATCCGTTTTAGAACGCGGCGGAAAAGTCATACTGGCAAGCCACCTCGGTCGTCCGAAAGGAACGCCCGACCCGAAATATACAATGCACCCGACAGCAGTTCGGCTTGCCGAACTTCTCGACCAGCCCGTTATATTCGCAACCGATACCGTCGGACAAGATGCGCAAGCGAAAGTTGCCGCTTTGAAAACCGGCGAGGTTCTCGTTCTTGAAAACCTGCGCTATCAACCGGACGAAGAAAGCAAAAAAGACGAAGAGAAAGCCGCCTTCGCTGCTAAACTTGCCGCCTTTGCTGATGTTTATGTCAACGATGCCTTCGGAACCTGTCACCGCACCGATGCGTCAATGTACGCCGTTCCGCTGGCAATGGGAAGCAAGCCGAAGGTTTGCGGATTCCTCGTCGAGAAAGAAATCAAATACTTGAGTGACGCGCTTGCAAATCCGCAAAGACCATTTGTCGCAATTATCGGCGGGAAAAAGGTTTCGGACAAAATCAATGTGATTGAAAACCTCTTGAACATCACAGACATGGTTTTAATCGGCGGTGCAATGGCGTACACGTTCTCGCTGGCAAAGGGCGAAAAAGTCGGCGGCTCATTGACCGAACCGGATAAAGTCAACTTGGCGAAAGAACTCCTCGCAAAGGGCGGCGATAAACTTATTCTGCCGCTTGATACGCATTGCGGCGATGAATTCAGCGGAACATGCAACAAGATAACCGTGAAAGCGGGCGAGATTCCCGACGGTTTTCAAGGTTTTGATATTGGTCCCGAAACGGCAAAGAAATATGTCGGCATTGTTAAAGAAGCGAAGACGGTTGTTTGGAACGGTCCGATGGGCGTGAGTGAAATCCCGCCGTTTGATGCCGGTACGAAGGCGGTAGCGCAAGCGATTGCCGAAAGCAATTCGATTAGCATAATCGGCGGCGGCGACAGTGCGGAAGCGATTCAGCGGCTAGGTTTCGCTGATAAGGTTTCGCACGTCAGCACGGGCGGCGGTGCTTCGCTGGAGATGCTCGAAGGCAAAAAGTTCGCCGCCGTTGAGGTTCTGGATAACGAGTAGGATAGTATAAACGGAATAATAACACAATGCCAGGCGAGAGATTGACCGAAGAATTGGTGTTGTCCGAGTTGGGACTTAAACTCGGCAAAAACGGTCATGTAACTGTTTTGGAGCAGGGCAGCGTGGAAAGTATTGCCCTGTTGGATGCTCTTTTGAAAAAAGCGGGCGGTAAACCCGACTTTTGTGAACTGTCCGATATGCAAACAACTGGTACCGGAAAGGCAAAGCCGGAGTTTCTCATTACCTTTGACAATAAGCCGGACACCATTATTGTTATCGAATGTAAAAAATCCGGCAGAAATCATGAATCCGAAAAACGCAGCAAACCGAAAAACTTTGCTGTCGATGGGGTGTTGTACTATGCTAAATTTCTGAAGGAGAACTACAATGTTATCGCTGTCGCTGTTTCCGGTACTAAAAAGGATAGTTGGAAGGTTTCAACCTTCGACTGGCGAAAGGGACAGCCGCTGCCAGTCGAATTGCCAAGAGGAAAGGATGTTCTGTACAGTCCTGAAAATTATCTTCGGCTTGTCAGCGGAGAAGCAATTCAAAAGAAAATCTCCATAGTGGAAATTCAGGAACTCGCACTCAATATGCACGACAAACTGCGTGTCTTAAAAGTTCCAGAAAGAATGAAACCCGTTTTTATTGCAGGAATTCTTATTGCTCTGAATGATAAGGACTTTGCCCGCGATTACACAGGATTAAATTCGTTTAACACCTTATTGAATCAGTTATTGCGTGCCATTGACAACGTTCTCGACAACAGCGATTTGAAACGAAAAAAAGAGGATATAAAAAGCCATTTCAGGATGATTGGGCGCAACAGTGAAATCAAGGACATTCCGCTTGGATATGACAATTCATTACTTTGGTATATTTCGGAACTTGACCGAAAAGTCAAACCGATGATGGATTATGCCGACAATACGGCAGATGCCCTCGGCATTTTTTATCATGAATTCGTCAAGTACAGCGGCGGAGACGGCAGCGGACTTGGCATCGTTTTGACTCCGCAACACTTGACGGAATTTATGTGTGAATTGTCGGGATTAGACAAAAACAGTACCGTCGTTGATATTTGCTGCGGCAGCGGAGCGTTTCTCGTAACCGCAATGTCACATATGTTCAAGGGAGCAAATGTAAAGGAAATCGAGCGTATCCGCCAACGTTCGCTCTATGGAGTCGAATTGGACGACGACATTTTTACACTTGCGGTTGCTAATATGATTGTTCGAGGCGACGGTAAATCAAACATTTATTTTGGAAACTGTTTCAATCCTGACATAGTTGAGGAACTGAAAGAAAAAAACATTAACATTGGACTTATCAATCCTCCTTATTCGCAAGAAGACCATTGCGAGTTGGAATTTGTCGAGCAACTGCTTGACATTTTAACAGTCGGAGGAACAGGTGTCGCGGTTGTTCCGATGTCTTGTGCTATCGGAACAAAATTTAAGGAAGTCCGCGAACGGCTTTTCAAACGACATACCTTGAAGGCGGTCTTTTCAATGCCGGACGAAATTTTCTATTCCAAAAATGTGAACACCAACGTTTGTGTTATGATTTGGGAAGCCCATAAAACGCATAACCCAAAACAGAACACGTTCTTCGGTAATTTCAAGGAAGATGGTTTCGTCAAAGTGAAAAAACTCGGTCGTGTTGACAAATTCAGCCGATGGGAATCTATCAAGAATATGTGGCTCGAACTTTACCGTGAACTGGACATCAAAGAGGGATTTACCGCAAAAAAAGAAGTCAATTGGAACGATGAATGGCTTTGCGAAGCGTACATGGAAACGGATTATTCCAAGTTGTCGCAAGAAGATTTTTCAATGACCGTTAGAAAAAATCTGTCCTATCTTGTGCTGTCGGCAAAGATTGATTTGATAAAACCGGGAAAAACACCTACTCACACTCCCCCTCTTAATGTCGAACGTTGGAAATCATTCAAATTGTCGCATCTGTTTGCAATGGAAAGAGGCACACGCTTGACAAAGGAAAACCGAATCGACGGTGATATTCCTCTTGCAACAGCCGGATTCGCCAACGAAGGAATCGCAGCCCATATTGCTAACGAAGAAATGAAGGTCTATCGTGATGTCCTTACGATAGACATGTTCTGCAACTGTTTTTATCGCGGATATGAGTTTGTTTGCGATGACAATATATTGATTCTTGCCCCCCTTTTTAGCGGAGCAAATCGGTTTAATCTGTTGTTCCTCGCAACGATTGTTTCTGTGAACAAGCATCTTTACGCTTATGGTCGTCAGTATCGTCAAAAAGATTTTCGTGAACACGTCGTTCGGTTGCCCGTTGATAAAAACGGCAATCCCGACTGGCAATTCATGGAAAATTATGTAAAATCCTTGCCTTACAGCGATAGAATATAACTAACCTTTTACGGAAACAACACCCAATCATGACCCGAACATCTTCCTCCCGGCGCGATTTTTTCAAAACAACTATGCTGACCGGTCTCACAATCAACGGTATGTCCGCACTTCTTGCAGCCCAAGAAACAACGGACAATATGAACGATAAACCCGCCCTGTCTGCTTTGCCGCTGCGCGGTGAAGTCAAAGCCGAACATACGTGGGACTTGTCATCGCTGTTCAAAAATGATGATGAATGGAAAACCGCCCTCGAAAAATTAAGAACGAAACTGCCGGAATTCAAAACCTTTGAAGGAAAATTAACCGCCGCCGGAAGCGTTCTCGATTATCTGCAATTATCCGACACCGTCGGAGTAGAAGCCGAAAGAATTTTCGTCTACGCCTATCTGCGCTCTTCCGAAAATCTTGCTGACCCTGCCGCGCAGGAATTAACCGGTCTCGCCGAAGCATTTTCGCTCAAATACCGCGAGACAAAAAGTTTTTTCGAACCGGAAATCCTTGCACTGTCCGAAACGCAATGGAACGAAATCACCCGCGATGAACGTCTTCGTCTTTATCGAATGAAGTTGAGACGAATTGCCTTGCAGCGTCCGCACACGCTTTCGAGAAGCGAAGAACGGCTCCTTGCGATGATGTCGAACATTTCCCGAACACCGTCGAAAGCATTCAACCTGTTTAACAATACCGATTTGAAATTCGGAACAGTCAAAGATGATACCGGCAAAGATGTTCCGCTCTCCACCGGCTCTTTCATTGTCTTGATGAACTCGCCGGACAGAAACGTCCGCAGAACAGCGTTTGAACAATTTTACGAAGGATACAAGAGTCACGAAAATTCCTTGTCCGCCCTGCTCGCCGGTTCGATTCAAAAAGATGTTTTCTATGCCAAAGTCCGCAATTTTCCAAGCGCATTAGAAGCAGCATTGTTTTACGAAGAAGTGCCGAGAACCGTCTATGATAATCTTATAACGGCTGTCAACAAAGCACTGCCGGTGCTGCATCGTTATTATGAAATCCGGCGGAAAAAAATGAATCTCGATACAATTCACATGTACGATATTTATATTCCGATATTGAGCGAACTCAAAACGAACTATACTTGGGAACAAGCAGTTGATACGATTTGCAATGCCGTGAGTATTCTCGGCAAAGAATATACCGAAACACTTCGGGCGGGATTGACAACGCAGCGGTGGTGTGACCGCTATGAAAATCAAGGCAAGCGCAGCGGAGCATTCAGTTACGGTTCATTTTCCGCAAAGCCGTATATCCTAATGAATTACAAAGACAACGTGATTGACGGAATGTTCACCCTTGCTCACGAAGGCGGGCATTCTATGCACTCGTATTACTCGGCAAGGAGTCAGCCCTTTGTCTATTACGACTATGTTACTTTCGTTGCCGAAGTTGCGAGTACCACTAACGAGGACCTGCTTTCGCGGCATCTTTTGAAGGAAGCGCAAGACAAACAAATGCGGGCTTACTTGGTAAATCGTCAGATTGATTCGATTCGGAATACTTTGTTTCGACAAACGATGTTCGCAGAGTTTGAACAGAAGACGCATGCCGCAGCAGAAAGAGAAGAAGCACTGACAGCGAAGTCATTGCAGGGAATGTATCACGATTTGCTAAAACAGTATTTCGGTCCGAAATTCGCAGTGGACGATATTCTGGCGGCGGAATGTTTGCGGGTGCCGCATTTTTACCGCAACTTTTATGTGTATAAATACGCTACCGGTCTTTCGGCAGCATTGGCATTGTCAAAACAGATTTCGGAGTCAGCATCGCAGACAGATGGCGATAACGAACGAGCGGAGGGTGATAACCCTCCGAAGACAGTGCAGGATTATTTGCAATTCCTCTCCGGCGGTTCATCGGCGAGACCGCTTGAATTGCTGCGCACCGCCGGTGTCGATATGGAAAGTCCTGCCCCGATTGAAGCCGCTATGCAGCGGTTTGAAGAACTAGTGAACGAGTTGGAAAATCTGTTGTTCTGATATTAGCGCAGCAACTGTATTTTTGAAATACGCCTACGCCTTCACACACTATGGTTTTCGCCGGAAAGTGTTATGTCAGTTTTGGCGTTTGTATCAGGATGCTCCACCGTTCGATAAGTGGCGTTCGGTGTATTTTAGTCGAGTACGATTTCATTTCTCGTGACGTTAGTTTGA
>WRCR01000002.1 GCA_009783865.1 Planctomycetaceae bacterium
CTTCCTCTGATTGAAAGTTGGCAATCCAATCCTTGCCGCCGTTTTGAATCTCCCGCAATTCATTCAATTACGCATTGAAATCGCTTTTGATGAAGCCGCCTTCCTTGACGTTTAGCGGAATATCTTCCTTCAACGCAGCTGATAACAAATCCGCAAGTTCCGTGCAAGGGTCAATAGAACCGCAGAGACCGGCAAACAATCCGCTCTGCATTTTCTCCAGCGGCTTGCGAAGCGGCGGCAGAAGTTTCAAGGTTCTTCCTATCATCGAGAAGTCCCGCGGCGTTCCCCGATTCTGTACGACTCTCGTCAGTATCCGCTGTAAATCATAGACCTGCCGCAGATAATTTTGTATTTCCGCAATGACCGGCAGGTTGTTGGACAACTCTTCAACGGCATCGAGGCGTTCATTGATTTCACTGATGTTTAGCAGCGGATTTGCAACGGCTTCGGCAAGTTCCCGCGAACCCATCGGCGTAATACATTTATCTAGAACGCCTAGCAGCGAACCCTCCCGTTTGCCGCCGCGAATTGTACGGGTGATTTCCAGCATGCGCCGGCTTGATTCGTCAATCTCCAGCGAACTGTTGAGACGGTATGCCGTTATTGAATCGATGTGAACGGAGGACTGCCGCTGTGTTTCGTTGACATAATCCAGCACCGCACCGGCAGCACGGATTGCGGGCAAGTCAAGCGCGTCATCGGTAAAGCCGAAGCCCTCCAGCGTTGCAGTACCGAATTGCTTCAGCAACAACTGATAAGCGGATTGAAGATTGAAAACCCAGTCGGGACGCTTGCTGATTTGTATGTTCGTTTGCGGCGGCAGGGAAAATGTTTCGCTTTCACTGTAAATGATTTCGGTCGGTGACACACGGGCAATGTGTTCGGCAAGATGTTCCAGCGGAACTGATGCGGCGTAAAACGCACCGGTCGAAAGTTCCAGCCAAGCAATTCCCGCTGTTGTGTTCGATAGTGTTTCTTGACGAACATTCCTCGTTTTCGTGTTTTGTTTGATGTCTTCGATGTAAAATGCAAGCAGGTAATTGGATTCCTTTGGGTCGAGCAGCGTTTCTTCGGTGATGGTACCGGCTGTGACAATGCGTGTGACAGCCCGCTTGACGATTTGCCCTTGTTTGAGTGTTTTCGGGTCTTCCATTTGTTCGCAGACAGCGGCGCGGTATCCGGCTGCGATGATTTTCGCAATGTAAGAGTCGAGTTGATGGTGCGGAAAGCCCGCCATTGGTGTGCCGTCTGCCCCTTTTTCGCGGCTGGTTAGAGTTAACCCCAGCAGTCGGGCGGCGGTCTTGGCATCGTCGTAAAACATTTCGTTGAAGTCGCCCATTCGGAAGAGGAGCAGTGCTTCGGGACAAATTCTTTTTGCCTCGTGATACTGCTTCATCATCGGCGATAATTTCGGCTCAAACGCTGACGAAAGCATTGAAAATCAAAGACGGGTGAAACATCGGTAAAGACATTGATTTTATCGGGTGTTTGGGAATATTCAATAGTGTTTAGCAATATTTTGTTTGTCGGGAGACGAGAAAATACACTCACTTTTTACAACTGCTTGATTTCCTCTTCGGGCAGTTCGGTAATGTCGATAATATCGGCGATGGAATATCCCTTTGCTTTCATATTGCGGGCAGTTTCTATTTTACCTTCGATTTTACCTTCGGCTCTTCCTTTTTCTATTCCTTTTCTGGTCGCATTTCGCATCGTAGCAGCGTAGTCCATGCGCCATAACTCGTGCTTGTCGTATTCCATCCTCGCCTGCTCATCGGCGGACAACTGCTTCACCATTGCAACCACTTCTTCAAACACCGGCTTTTTTTTCGCTATCATTTCGTACTCCTCTCTGTTCTTTGCCCTAATCAGCATCAGCCAATCAAACAATTCAGTAGTATCACTCTTTTTCGGCAGCTCAAGCGTATGAATTTCTTTCAAGTCCGTCAACTCTACCTTGTGCTTGGCATCGTAATAATACCTAAACGTGTGATGATACTCCGCACTATTCGGTATTACAATGAAGTCCGTGATAACTATAGTGATCACCTGCTTGATAACACCGTAGTCATCGCCTTCACCGATTTGCTCGGTAATCGTAAAACACTAGCTAATAACCGGCGGGGGTATCCCCGCCGCTCTTATACATCTACCTTGACTTCGGATTTAACGGCAGAGGTTCCGGCAAGTTTTCCTGCAACTCCTTCTCGGCTGAACGCATGAACGGCGAATAAGTCCCCTGCCGTATTGCCGGAAGTCCTATTTCAACACCCTTCTGAACTTCGACCGTTTTCGCTTCGGAAACCTTCGCCGGAGCAGAAGTCAGCGATGCCGTTTGTACTACAGAAGTTGCCGGTCCGGAAAATGAAAGCGAAGCAGACGCATCATTGCGGATTTCATTTTCCTTCATCGCAGGATTTTTCGATGCAGCAAACGATACCGCCGCACGGTTTTCGGATGCGTCGTCTTGCTTAATGACATCTCTTTCGATAACATTATTCGCAATAGGGATTTTTACTTCGGCAACTTTCGGCTGCGGGATTGCGGCAGCATTAGCTGCACTATCCAAGAGGCGAATCGGCTGTTTCAATACGGCTTGGAACGAAACATCCCTTGCAGGCAATTCCTGTGTTTCCGGTTCTAGTATTTCCGTTTGAAGTTCCGCCGTCATAGCGGTTTCCGCAGATGTTTCAACTGATTGTTTCGCTTGTTCGATTTGATGCGGTATAACCCGCAGCCGTCCTTCGCGGGATGCCGCTGCCAGTTTTTCCGCCTGTCCGTTTTCCAGCAAAAGAGAGATGCTTTGAATCTTTCTGCCGCCGGACACGACTTCCTTCGCATTGACTTGATGAACGGCAACATTTCTCAAAACGATTTTTCTGTCTTCACTGCCGGTCTCCGTGTTGTCCATTGAGTAATACTTGTCGAGGACAAGGTTTTTCATACGGACGAATTCGCCGGTCTCTGCCTGCTTCGGTACACAATGAATGTCAACTTTCGCACCGGCAGTAATGAACTGCGTGAGCGGTTTGTCCGCTTCGACAACGCTGTTTCCTACCCGCAGGTTTCCGATTTCAAGCGACACAATCTGCGAACCGGCAGGAAAATACTCTGCTGTATTACCTGCGGCACTTCTCTGTAAGAGCAAGTCCTCACAGATAGGACAGTCTTTGATGAGCGGGTATGCCGGTTTGCGGCGATACACCTGCATAAAGTCGGCTATTGCCTGCTCCGGTATTTCATCAACAGGAACGTCTTTGAAAACAACATACTCCGCCGTTATTTCCGTTCCAAGAGGGATTTCCTTTTGCGCAACGAGAATTTTTATCGTCGGTCTTTGCTGAACTACCTCAACCGGCTTCGTACTAAGAAAGAAGTACGCGATAGAACGAGCAGTAATTATCCCGATTACAAACGAGAGCAACAATAACACCCAGCCGCTGGTACGCATATTCTTACCGCCTATTCGTTGACAAAAAGTCCCTCCATGCCTTATCGGCGTTTTAGAGGACCGAACTTTAACGACATCGTTTAACCCTGTTGCCAAAAAAGGTGAGAAAAACCCCTCCAACCACCTAACATCAAGCCCTAAATTAAAAAAATTTTTCGACATAACCCCTTGAAAACAAAACATTTCCGTAAATTGTATCATTTTGCACATGGTGACTACCTATTTTAACGTTATTTTACCTATTTTGACAATTAGTGGTGAGTTGCGAGAGCCGCCGACTGCGTCGGCGGAGTACAACCGGCGCAAATACTAACACACCCCCTAAACTTGGCAAGAGCAAAAAGTGCCAGTTTGAGCGGCGAGTGGTGAGTTGCGAGCGGAGAGCGGTGAGTTGCGAGAACAAAGCCGCAAGTGAAGGCGGATGTATCGTTTTTTGGGCAGCCGCCGCCGAAACTTGCAATAAAAACTAAAATTTTTTCTTTTTTCTATTGCAATTATCACGGAAAGCAATTATAATGGTCACAGATAGTAGTTTTTTTATTTATCATTCGTTCACAAGGAGTTTTTTCTATGCGAAATTATGCAACGAAAATAGGCGATTTGAGGGGGGGAAACGAAACAATACGAGCGGCGGACGATAAACCGCCATCCGGCAGTTATCACTGCCGGCTCTTAAGAGCATTTACCCTCGTTGAACTTCTAGTCGTCATCGCCATTATCGGCGTTCTTATTGCTTTGCTCTTGCCTGCCGTGCAAGCCGCCCGCGAGGCGGCAAGAAGAATGTCGTGCTCAAACAAACTCAAGCAAATCGTGCTGGGGGCGCACAACTATCACGATGTCAACCATGCGCTGTTTGCGAGTTTGAGTCAAGGCCGGCTTTCTCCCGACCAAACGGCAAATGCCGGCAACTACGACCGCAACAGCGGCTGGACGAGATTGTTTCCGTTTGTTGAACTGGCTCCGCTGTGGGACGCAATTATGACCACTAATATCGGCAGCGCAGTGGGAAGCAGTTCGTTAAGTACAACCAATCCGGCTGCCGCGGTTATATCTTCGTTTGTCTGTCCTTCTTCGGAAAATCAGAAAAAACCTACCACTGTATATTCACTAAGCAATTACCGGATGTGCCAAGGCGATAATGCAAATTACGCCGGCGGCGGCATAAGTAATCCCGAGGTTAATGTGCGCGGCATGTTCGGCAAGTCGATTTGGCACCCGCTTTCCGCCGTTGTTGACGGTACAAGTAATACTGTCTTTTTCGGTGAACGGGAAAACGCGCTGGCAGCAACCAACTGGAATACTTCTACCCGAATGATTAAAAACCATGCCGAATACGGCAGCACTTTTAGTACTTTCAGCGGTAGCATCAGTACTACTAATCCCATGTATTTGGTGAGCCGTCAGACCTGTCTTAATACGGTCGGAGCGAACGGGTTTTATAAGACCTCAATCGCCGCCGCCGATATGCGGAATTACTGGAGCAATCTTTATGACGGCGCGAATTTCATCAACCGGTTTTCGACAATTATTGCGCCCAACGGACCTTCTTGTACTCACGGAAACAACGGCAGCATGATGACAGCGACTAGCAATCACAGCGGCGGCGTACAGGTTGCGCTGGGAGACGGCAGTGTGCGGTTCGTTTCGGAAACGATTGACACCGGCAGCGGCGATAATTTCTACGGCACCGGAACGGCGAGTGCAACGGCACAAGGCGAATCGCCTTTCGGCGTTTGGGGCGCAATGGGAAGCCGCGATGGCGGAGAAAGTAAAACACTGTAATTTAACCATAGTTTAGCCGCCGACTTTCACTTTCAAGCCGACGGTACAAATACGTAACATTTTTTTTATCATAACATTTTTTATAAGGAACAACAAAAATGAAAACAAACAGAAATGCTTTTACCCACGTTGAATTACTAGTCGTCATCGCCATTATCGGCGTTTTAATTGCTTTGCTTTTGCCTGCTGTTCAGGCAGCCCGTGAAGCCGCAAGACGTATGGCGTGTTCGAACAAACTTAAACAAATCGTGTTAGGGGCGCATAACTACCACGATGTCAATGATGGTTTGCCCGCTTGCGGAAAGCGGGGTCCCTATCCGGGACAAATTATTGTCACGACAAATAGTAACCGTCAGAACCGAAACAGCGGTTGGCCTAGTTTGTTTCCGTTTGTCGAATTGGCGGCTCAATTCGAGCAGTTGGCGCAGACCGATTTCGACCCTTGCGGTTTGACCGGGTTAGGAGCAGGTGCTTTGCGGGGTACAAACCTTATGTTGTTCATCTGCCCTTCTTCGCAAAACCAAAAGAAATCCGCTGGTACAGTGTCAATTTCCAACTATAGGATGTGTCAGGGCGACAATGCACACGCTATTAGTTATACTGCACAGGAAGCACAAAACCGCGGTGCCTTCGGATGCATGAGTTGGCTGCCGTTTGCCTCAATCTCTGATGGTACAAGCAACACAATCTTTTTCAGCGAGCGGGAAAACGCGAATCCCGATGGCGGTTGGTCTGCAAACTTTACCCGAATGATAATAGATAACAATGAGTACGACAACAGCCAGGGTACTTTCACGACTACTTATCTGGTGAGTCGTCAGACCTGCCTTAACACGGTCGGACCTAACGGAATGTATAAGGATTCAATCAGTTCCGCAACCAATATGCGGAACTATTGGGGTTCTCTTTACGATGGGGCGCAGTTTGTTTCGATGTTTTGTACTATCATTCCGCCGAATGGACCGAGTTGTTCTAACGGCAATACCAACGGAATAATACCGCCTTCGAGCCGGCACAGCGGCGGCGTACAGGCTGCAATGGGAGACGGCAGTGTGCGGTTCGTTTCGGACACGATTGATGCCGGCAACGGTGATAACTTCTACGGCACCGGAACGGCGAGCAATTTAGCAACCGGACCGTCGCCTTTCGGCGTTTGGGGCGCATTAGGAAGCCGCAACGGAAAAGAGAGTAAAACACTTTAATTGATGAGTTTAGCCGCCGACATTAAGTCGGCGGTACAACCACTTTTTTTCAAGGAACAATAAAAATGAAAATAAACAGATACGCTTTTACCCTCGTTGAATTACTAGTCGTCATCGCCATTATCGGCGTTTTAATTGCTTTGCTTTTGCCTGCTGTTCAGGCAGCCCGTGAAGCCGCAAGACGTATGACATGTTCAAACAAACTCAAACAAATCGTGCTGGGTTCGCATAACTATCACGATGTCAACGACGCTCTGCCGTGTACTTCGCAACCTGGCAATTATCCGCTGCAAACGGGCGATGCTACTACCAGAGAACGAAACAGCGGGTGGCCCAAGTTGTTTCCGTATGTAGAATTGTCCGCACAATTCGATGCTTTGATGAGTTACGACATAGGCAAACTAACTGACAGCGGCTTTGCCCCCGGTGCCGCCGATAATCCCGTGCGGGCGAATTTAACACTGTTTCTCTGTCCTTCTTCGGCAAACCAAAGAAAGGACGAAGCAACTATGTCTATCTCTAACTACCGAATGTGCCAGGGCGACAACACAAACGCAACTAGTTATACCGCAAAAGAGGCGCAACTGCGCGGCGCTTTCGGCACTATGAGTTGGTTCCCGCTTGCTTCCATTGTTGATGGTACCAGCAACACTGCTTTCTTCAGCGAACGAGAAAACGGAACAACAACGGGACAAACTACCAACTGGAATACTCTTTCCGGAATGATTAAAGATAACAACGAATATGGGAACAGTCAAGGTACTTTCTCTTCTGCGTCGCCTTGGTATCTGGTGAGCCGTCAGACCTGTCTCAACACGGTTGGAACTGACGGGCAATATAAGACCGCCTTAATAAGTACCGCCAGTATGCGGAATTATTTCGGCAACCTTTATGACGGTGCAAAGTTTATTACGTGTTTCGCAACGATTATTCCTCCGAATGGACCGAGTTGTTTTCACGGTAATAATTGCGGAATGCTGACTGCAACAAGTAACCACAGCGGCGGCGTTCAGGTTGCGATGGGAGACGGCAGCGTGCGGTTCATTTCGGAAACTATTGATTCCGGCAGCGGCGACAACTTTTACGGCTCTGGAACGGCGGGCGTAACTGCAACCGGTCCTTCGCCCTTCGGTGTTTGGGGCGCACTAGGAAGCCGCAACGGAAAAGAGAGTAAGGCACCGTAAATTCGTCTGAACCGCTTATTACATTGATTAAATGATTACCGTGATTTTTTGTTAAACATTATTCGTAATATAAATAGAGTTGTTCGGGAACCGACATTTCTGCGCAGGCAGGAATCCAGAGGAACGGGTATAACCTTTTACGTCTAGATTCCCGCTTTCGCGGGAATGACGGCTTTGGAGTTTCCGAACAGGTCTAATGTAATCAAAGGTTCAGAAACATTTTTTAACCAAACCCTAGAAAGAAAATTTATGAGAACAGTATTGCTTTTGTGTTTATCTATGCTGCTTTTAACCGGTTGCGGTACGCCGAAGCCGGAAGGAATGCCCGACTTGTATCCGGTTAAAGTGAAAGTCCACGATGGCGGCAAAGCACTCGACGTTATCGGCGTGGAATTTTATAAAACGGGTGAGGCGACCCAGTATTCGCTGGGCGGAGTGACCGACTCTTCCGGCAATGCCGACGTTCTGACGATTAGCGGAAAATTCACCGGCAAAGGTCTTCCCGCCGGTTCTTACCGCGTTGTGCTGCGGCAGCGTGTCGAAATTCCGGCGGAGTTGCAGGAAGACGAAAACGTTGAGTTGTCGGATTCCGCACGACTGGAACTGGAAAAGAAACGGAAAAAGTTTATGGACGAAAATCTGAAATTTTCATCGAAGTTATCTAGTCCAGCAGAAACGCCGCTGAAAATTGAGGTTTCTCAATCCGGCGGCGAATTAGATGTTGACGTTTCGCAATATAAATAAGCGGCATCGTTTAGCGGCGGTTCGCAGAACCGCCTGCTGAACAGAAATCTATCAGTTACATGGGTCGCATGGGACGCATGGAACTTCCATTCGAACCACTTTCGGAACGCAGCGGGTCACCGTGTACGGAACCTTGTATGCTTCCAGTTGATAACAAATCACCGTTTTCTCGACCGTTTCAGGACGCAATACCGTGTATTGAACATCGCGGACACACTGTTCCTGCACCATTCTGCAAACGCTGACCGGCACTTGTTTCGTGTGGTTTTCAACTACATTTCGGCAAACCTGATAAGTGACGGTTCTGACGCGTGTTTCCGGCACCATAGTGCAAACGGTGTACTCTTCGACACACGTTTCCGGCACCATTCGGCAAACCTGATAAGTGCAGGTGCGGACGCGATGTTCCGGCACTAAACGGCAAACCTGATAGGTACAAACCTTCGTTTCCGGCACCATTCGGCAAACCTGATAAGTGACGGTTTTGACGCGTGTTTCCGGTACCATAGTGCAAACGGTGTACTCTTCGAGACGTGTTTCCGGCACCATTCGGCAAACCTGATAGGTGCAGGTGCGGACACGCTGTTCCGGTACCAATCGGCATACTTTGTACTGTTCAACTCTTTGTTCCGGTACCATTCGGCAAACCTGATAGGTGCAGGTTCTCGTGCGTGTTTCCGGTACCATAGTGCAAACGGTGTATTTTTCTACCTTTGTTTCCGGCACCATAGTGCAAACGGTATAAGTACAGGCCTTGACATGTGTTTCCGGTACCAATCGGCAAACCTTGTATTTTTGAACGCGTGTTTCCGGCACCATTCTGCAAACGGTATAAGTGACGGTTTTAACCCGCTGTTCCGGTACGTAACGGACGCATTGTACGACTTTTTCGCAAATTTCCGGCACCCAAACCTTGCGGTAGCAGGTCACCGGCGGACATTGAACCTTGACGGTTTTGAATCGCGGCTTGTCGCACGGGTTGCAGGGGTCAATCTCCGGCACGACTTTGCAAACGACCTTGCCCGGTACCTGATAACACTGTGTTTCCCAGCGGCCGGAGCAGTATTTAACCGTCTTTTCGTAGGTCTGCGGAACACAAACGGTATAGGTCACCTCTTTAGTACACTGTTCATAAACCGGTACGCAAACCGTATAAGTTCTTTCCCGTTCTTCCCAGACGGGCTTGCAAACAGTGTAAGGAATTTCTTTTACCCGCTGTTCATAAACCGGCTTATAGACGGTGACATTTCTTGTTCGTTCTTCATAGACGGGTTTGCAAACGGTGTAGGGGATTTCCTTCGTCACCGTTTCATAAACCGGTCTCATAACTGTATAGACCCTTTCGCGGTCTTCATAGACGGGTCGGCAAACGGTGTAGGGGATTTCCTTCGTCACCGTTTCATAAACGGGTTTGCAAACGGTGACTTCTCTCGTCCGCTTTTCATAAACGGGTCGGCAAACGGTGTAGGGAACTTCTTTCGTCAGCGTTTCATAGACGGGTCTCATAACCGTGTATTCCCGCTGTTTTGTTTCCCAGACCGGCTTGCAAACTGTGTAGGGAATTTCTTTCGTCACCGTTTCATAAACGGGTTTGCAGACGGTGACTTCCCGCGTCCGCTTTTCATAAACGGGTCGGCAAACGGTGTAGGGGACCTCTTTGGTGCAGGTCTCAAAAACCGGTTTTACAGTTTGGTAGGTAACGGTTTTGTACTGGGTTTCCCAGACGGGTTTGCAAACGGTGTAGGCGACTTGCCGGGTGCGGACTTCAGGCACATACCGAGTGCAGGTGATAGTGCGCGGCACCGCTACTTTTTTGAAGCAGGTTTTATAACAGGTGACCTGCTGCTGTTCGTACACGATACGATGACATATCTTTTTGGAAGCAGCAAAACTGACTCCTGCCGCGCTGGGATGGTAACAGCCGACACCGCAGAAACCGGCTTCGGCTGTGCTGTATCCAAAACCTAGACAAAGAAATACTGCGGCAAGTATTCCCAAAAAACGACTCTTCATTATTGCTCTCCTCTAATAAATACCTCAAGCAAGGGCTGCTTTGGACGGGGGGACTAAAACGGACGACATTAACTCGGTTGTCACCTCATCCGCTGATTGTCAGTCCGCCAAACGGCAACCTCTTCCGGGCAGGGAAGTACCAGTTATATCGTCTGGGAAAAAGGGCGGACTTCAAAAAATATCGGATAAGACAACAAAACGTTATTTACCGTAAAACCCGTTTGTGCGGAAACGGTAAAACAACTAGTATGCGAATTATAGACATGTTTTACAAAAAAGAAAAGAGGGGGTAAATAAAAAAAATAAAAAATTTGAAAAAAATACAAAAAGTGTTCCGATTTCGCCGATTTTAACGATTTTAGCGGTTATGGCTGCCTGCTAAACGGCTTTTCTACCGAACTTCTGCCAAAAAGACCTTCATCGAAAGCGGTCCCATACGTAACGGCTTATTCAAATCCGGTTTGGGTCCGTTCTTTTCGGGAAAAATATCCAGCGGTGCGGCGGCGGCGGTGTCAACGAACAGCCGCCACGAGTAATTATGACAGACAGCCGGAAATGAAAAGTCCCGCGGTTCCCAGCCGCCGTGAAGCATCATCAATACGTTATGCATCGAACCTTCGTATTCCATTGTCGGCGGTGCTGCCCCCAAAAAACAAGTCAATGAGCGTTCCAGTCCGTTGTTCCAAGGAACTTGTCCGCCTTGTGAACCGAACCAACTGATGTCCGGCGGTCCTCCGGTAACACGCGGCTGACCGGAAAGATAATACGGCTGACGAACAGTGAACTCACTCTTGCGGAAATGAATCAATTCCCTCACAAATCTATAAAGGGATTGATGCCGCTTCAAGAGCCGCCAATCAAACCATGAAACCGCATTGTCCTGACAATAAGCGTTGTTGTTTCCCTGCTGTGTTCTGCGGACTTCATCGCCCTGCGAAATCATTGGAACACCTTGACTCAACAGCAGTGTTGCCATCATGTTTTTCACTTGCCGATTGCGGGTATTTTCAATTTCCTTGTTTGTAGTCACGCCTTCGGCACCGTAATTACAACTGAAATTATTGTTATCGCCGTCCCGATTGTTCTCTCCGTTGTCTTCGTTGTGTTTGTGATTGTACGAAACGAGGTCGTTCATCGTAAAACCGTCGTGGGAAGTCACGAAGTTGATACTGCTTTGGGGACCTCTTCCGCTGTGTGAATACAGGTCGCTTGAACCGGCAAGCCGGGTAGCGATTGCGCCGGTCATTCCTTGGTCGCCTCGCCAGAATCGGCGGACATCATCGCGGTATTTACCGTTCCATTCTGCCCATCGCTGTGAGCCGATGCTTTGATTGCCGTGTGCCAGCGAGCCGAAAGAACCGACTTGATACGCGCCGGCTGCATCCCACGCTTCGGCAATGATTTTTGTATCCGCTAGCAGCGGGTCTTCCGAAATCTGTTCTATCAGCGGCGGATTTGCCTGCAAGTTTCCCGATTGGTCCCGGCTCAATATCGAAGCCAAATCGAACCGGAAACCGTCAATATGATAATTATAAACCCAGTGCCGCAAGCAGTTAAAAATCATATCGCGGACTATCGGGTGGTTGCCGTTGACGGTATTTCCGCAGCCGCTGTAATTTTTGTAATAGGGTCCCCGCTCCAGCATATAATAAATTTGGTTATCGAGTCCTTTGAAACTTAACGTTGGTCCGTTCTCATTTCCTTCGCAGGTATGATTGAAAACGACATCGAGAATCACTTCGATGCCTGCTTGGTGAAAAGCACGCACAAGTTCTTTGAACTCACGGACTTGCGCGCCGGGTTCTTTCCCGTGAGCATAGCCGCGGTGTGGAGAAAAGAACGCCATCGTGTCATAGCCCCAGTAATTTTTGATGGCGGATTCTTTGCCGTCCGCTGCCAGTATCGGAAATTCGTGTACCGGCATTAACTCGACTGCGGTCACTCCTAAATCGAGGAGATACGGAATCTTTCCGATGAGACCGAGATAAGTGCCGGGATACTGTGTTTCACTTGTTTTTGAAGCGGTGAAGCCCTTGACGTGCAGTTCGTAAATTACTGATTTGGACAAGTCGTGCCGCAGGTGTTTATCGCCGCGCCAATCGAAGTCCTCGTCATCGATAACAACGCACTTCGGCGGACGAATAATTCCGTCATTTGATTCCTGAAATGTTCCTGCCAGTGCTTTTGCGTAAGGGTCAATTAGGCGGGCGTTACCGTCAAAGCGGAGTCCTTTGTTCGGTTCAAAGGGACCTTCTGCTTGAAAGTGATAGAGTTGTTTTGCTTTCAAACCGTCAATGAACAGCGACCAGACGTGTCCCCAGCGGTTATCTTCTTTGTTAAAGTGGATAATGTCGGATGGTTCTGTGTCGGTAACCTTTTCGTAGAGCAGCAGTTTCATTGAGCGGGCGAGTCGGCTTACCACGCTGAAATGTACTCCGGTATCGCCTAAATTGGCACCGAAGGGCAAAGAACGGGTAAAGCGCATTGCCGATGAAGTATGCACAGAGAATTTCTCCTGCGGTAATAAATTGTCCGGTAGTTCACGAAACGGAAAAACCGGCAATCCAGACGAAAACACTTCGGAAAATCTGGATGAACTGAACCGGAGCATTATACCTTATTTTGTCGGCAATGTGGAAAAACAGCGAAAAAAGTTGTATCTTGAGGATATAATCGGCAAAACAGCGGATATAATTCATTGTTTGGCGGCGGTTCGTAGAACCGCCCTAATTCCACTGCGGAAACGGCGGGAGATATTGAAGCGGATTAAACCGCTGCCACGGCGACGGCTGTCTCGGCTGCGGCGCAGGCAAAACTTTCGGCACCTCCAGTTGAACCCCCGAAATGCAAACATCGTCCAAATGCACCTCACCAAAACCGTGATGTACAAAACGAACAAAATAATTACCGTCAGAAGGCGCAATACGATAAAACGCAAATTCACGCCAATCGCCCCTCGTATGCAGAAAACGCAGCGCAAGTGCTTCACCGCCGAGCGAATCAAACACCATAAAACCGTCTGCCGTTGAAGTCAGCGGTTTTGGAATACGAACCCAGCCGCTCGTACAAATGATTTCTCCCATCTTGACCGCAACCGGCGGTGTCGTAAAAAACAACGGAGCGGCTTCCATTTGCAGCGGCACTGCGTTAGCGGCATCCGTACTCGGCATAACAAGCATTCGCAAGCCGAAATTTCCGCTGCGTTTTGCCTCCGATGAAATCTCCAGAAGCGGCACCGCAACACTGTCAACTTTATGCAAAAGCGGAATCCAGCCGCCTTGTTCCCAGTTGTTTTTATTTTCCATGTCGCCGCCGAAAAGCCGATTCACCGGCTCAAGTGTTGCGCCCATCAATCGTTGATAAGTCGAAAGATACTGCGGCAGCGTTGCAAAGGAAACCGACACCGGAGTCATACACGGATTCGAATCATGCCGCGTTGCGTTTTGCAGCAATGACCTCGTTATAACCCGCAGTCCGCGGGTGGACTTCTCCGCTTGCAAATACGCCTTGGAATAATCCGGCGGATTCTGCTGCAAAAATCCCTGCGCAATTCGAAGATAATTCTTCGTCTCTTTTATGAGCGATTCCTGTTCCGTGATGTTAATAATCGGCAGGTTGTCTTCCTTGTGTATCGGAATTGTTCCGGCATCTTTCGCCTGCTGCAGCCGGCTGAATATCCGCTCTGTTGAAGCCGACTGCAACTCCGCTAACTTGCAGGCAAGTTCCGCTGCCCGGGGACCTATCTCACGGGCAATACCTGAAATCTCGCCGAAAGCATCATCGTTTTCACCGAAGTAAATGTAAGTGTTAAGGCAGCATTCTTCCAACTCGATTTTAATACCGCCTGCCACCCGCTCCGGGTTCAGCGGTAATAACCGCCCCGGCGTTAGTTGATATGCATCGTAGGTCTCCGGTATTCCCGACACGATATAACTCAATGGACCTTCTACTGCTCCGCCTATTGCGAATTGGGAATCCCTTTCCTGCCAAATCGGAAGCAGCAGCCGCGTTCTGCCGGCAGTTAAGACCGCGCCGCTCATCTTGCCTTTCATTGACGTTTTGATTAGTTCGGGACGCTTGCGTCCGTCGGCAAACCATTTATCAAGCAGTTGCAGTTCCCAGTTCATCAATTCCAGCGAGATTCTGCGCTGCGCCGTTGCAGGGTCATCAGCATTCAACGGTGAATTAGACCTGAAAATCAATCCGTGCAAACCGACCGCTAAAGCACGAAAAACCTGCATCTTCAGTTGTTCATGAGTGAAGGGATGCACGTCTTGAACGTTTCCGCCGAAGAGTGTCCATTGTTCCGCAACCCGCGGGTCAATATCCGTCTGAATGGTGTACCAGAACGGCATATCCGGTCGGGCAAGTTCGGGATAGCCGCTCATCCATTTTTCTAACTCGAAAAAGTCCAGTGAAGTCGCCAGCGGCTGTCTGTCCATCACCAATATGTTCATAGTTCGGCTATAATCCCGGACTCCGCTCCGCGCTGTGCAGAGCAAAGGCCGGCGGCGCATCCGGTCGGCGTTTTGAATCCACGCTGCCCGCTGCGACTCCGCCTGATATTCACGGATTGTGCTGTTATCTCCGAAATTCCAAGCAAGTACATTATCGTACATTGAACTGATTTGCGCTGCTCCCAAAAATCTGTCCCGCTGACTGCTGTTTGGAGAATAAACCGTTGCGGCTTCAATTTCGGATTGTTCCGGCGGCGAACAGACCAGCCAAATTCCTGCTTCTGCTGCTTCCCGAAGCAACTCTGGTCTCGGTTTGCCTTTAATCCAAACGGTGTTAAATTCCAGACGGCGCAGATAACTTAACGGTTCGCCTTGATATTCAATGCAGCGCACACCGAAGGGTCTGTCATCGAGCATCATTGTCTTTTCAGCAAGCGTTACTTTCAAAGATGATGCCGGCGAGGCGAAATTCAACGAAGGATTGTCCGTACCGGCTGCTCCGTCTATTGTACGGGTGTTCGTCAGTTGCAGTTCCAAGTGCTGCTGATTAGCACCTGCGCCGCCGGAATAAACATACCGCCGTTCTTCGCCGGCTGCCGTTCTCGCTCTCGGTGAAGCAGCAAGCAGCGGCGAGGTTTGTTCCAAACCGGCAGAAACCGTCCAATCGGTATAACCGGTAGAACCTTTTGTTGTATTGGAATGAAGGAAAACGCATTGACTGCCTGCTTCAAGTTTGAAAGCGTGGTAATTGACGGGGTCGAACACCGGCGCAAGGTTCTGCGGCCGGTTTTCGGTTCTTGCCAGTATATCGTTTCTTGCCGAGACGTGACTACAGATTTCCAACGCATCGATGTTGATAACCGGCATCTGGACTTTTCCGTTTGCCGCCTCTTCGGCGTTTGGTTCGCAAAAGAGAATAACCTGCCGGATATAGCGGTCGCGCAAGTCGATGTTCATTTTCAAGCCGAAGCGGAGCAGCGAACCGACGCGGTTTATTTCTTTCGCCAGATTGTTTTGTCCGTTTTTGTCCCGAAAGCCGAGTTGTTCCCATTGTCCGCTGCCGGTGGTTTTGCTTCCCATAACGAGAAACGATACCGGTTCTCTGGTTTCGTAATGTATTGCGTGCGGCAGCACGATTTGTGCGGCAAGAACGACATTCGGCAACGCCGTTTGAACGGCAACGGTGATTTGCGTATCTTCGATGACAGCTGGGTATCCGACTGAATGTGCAAGCACGATGCTCGATTGCGGCGGCAGTTTCAGTTGAATTGTTTCGCAACTGTTTCCCTGCAACGCTGTTCTAGGCACGGAAGTCCGCTGCTGTGAAACGGCGGCGGCGTTATTTTCCCAATGCGGTGCTGTCCAGGTTGCGTCTTTTCCTTCGAAGTATTCCGCCCAATTTGGAACGGCGGTTTGTTGCGGTGTGAATCGAATGTTTCCGTAAGGAACTTCGGGGCGCAGCATCTGCGGTTCGTCGGCAAACAGTGCTGCCGTGAAAAACAGGAAGGATAAAAGAAATAACGTACGAAACATTTTCGAATAATACAAATTTTCTATCTATGGAAGAAGGGCAAAATCCGGTTTTTTTGCCGGAAATTCCTGCAAGATGTTCATGTTGTCCGAAAAAGAGGAACAAATTTGAATAATTTTTTTGTTTTTTCTCAAGAAAAAGGATAAAATAGAGTACAGAGACAACGTAATAATAAATGTTGCCCTGTTCTTTGCGGGACAGGGGCTTTTTCCGAAATAATCCTCCCTTTTCCGTCCTTTGCAAATGACTAGTGAAACACCGCATTTTTCTGTTATTTCGTCCGGCGAGCGCGTTCCGATGGCTTCGGAGATTGACGAACTGACCGGCTTGCTTCGTTTGATTGATGATTTACCGGAAAAATTTCAAGAGGATTTTTACAAACTGTTCCAGCGTTTGCTGGATAGTTTTGAACGCCGGCAGCGGATACTTGAGTATGTTCAGGAGACCTTGAACACGATGAAGTTGGATTTGAAGTATTTGATTTTCGATTTGGAGGCGACCCGCCGCGAAAGGGATGAATACAAGGCACTTGCGAACCGCTGAAAATAAGGTTATCGGTCGAAAAACTGGTGTTGATACTATTGGCTATTATTGTGTGCAATCGGACCGCAGCGGCTTTGTCAGTATTGCCCTTTCTTTCCTTTGCGGTATAATGTGCTTGTATGCCGACTATCGTAATGACAAACGTCAATTCATAGCGGCAGTCGGAGGCGGCGTTATCGATGACAATGTCCGTGACTTTGCCCTGAAACGCGGCTTATTCGTCATTATGCAATCCGGCAAGAACATCGAAGTCATTCAACCCAAAGGCAAGCCGAAGGTGTGGTAGGTGCCGACGACACAGTCGCTGGCTCTCTACCGCGGATACCGCCGTTTGCCGGCAATTTAGAAATCCTTGTACGCTAATTCGACACGTTGTCAACTAAAACGTCACACTTTCGCTGCCGTTGATGCTGCCTACTGCGCCCCAAATGCCCCAAGGCGATTTACCAACGTGGTTGGTGCCGGGGTTACTTACCGGTGTTTGATTCGGGTCTCCGCAGTTGATTGTATCAGATACAAAACGTACCGAACCGTCGACAAGCGAAGTGTTTACACCGCCGGAATGATAACTTGCCGCAGAAACCAGTGTTCTTGTATCCGGCTGCCCCTCGGAATACCCGCAGGTAACACTGTTGGGCGGCAGTATGGGATGAAATCCAGTGTGATGAGCGCGGTGAGCAGCCCACGAAGCACCGACAAACCGCTCAAAACTGCCGTAGCAAAGCGCGCCGGGAATTTCATTACCCGATGCCTTTTGCAAACACTCAAGCGGAGGAGTAGTACCGTTGCTGGCAAGCGCGAGGTATGCGGTGTCTTTCCGAATATGACCGCGGGTTGCCGCCGCATCCCGGACGTTATGAATAGTGCGCTCACTGAAAAGCAGTGTATTACTGGTTCCGTCCGAGATGGAAGCCATCTTTATTTTTCCGTATTTACTGGATTGAAAGACAGCACGATTAGTATTTTCGTCATCATCTCTCCGGTAGAAATCGCCGTAATTTCCGCCGTAACTGCACTTGCCGGCGCGGTTGGCATCTGTTTTTTGTGAATTACCTTCGGACGGACAAAGAAACGTTAGAATTTCGGCTTGGGCTGGATTGCCGGTCCCCGTGCCGGATGCCACATTCCAATACGAGGTTGTCGTCTTGTCGCAATTTCTCTGGGCTATAGCATCATAGACAGATGCCTGTTCGATGTGCGGCAGACACGGAACAAAAGGTCCCATGAATGTTATCGCCCAGTCCTTGGTTTCCTGGGCAGTTCCCCCGTCAACGTAGGGAGCGTATTTGATTCCCATTGTTGACTGGGCGCAGCGGTGCGGAAATATCCCGTGCGTATCGTGATGGTTGTGACACGCCAGAGAGAGTTGTTTCAGATTGTTGGTACAACTCATTCTTCTCGCCGCCTCGCGGGCTGCTTGAACAGCGGGCAAAAGCAAAGCGATGAGAACGCCGATAATGGCAATGACTACGAGAAGTTCAACAAGCGTGAAGGCAAATTTATTATTTATTTTCATTATATTAGTCCTCAAAAAGAAAAAAGATTTATAAGATGACGATGATACCGACGATTTTTGCTGTTTGAACCGCTAATTAAATGATTAGTATGAAAAATCACCGTAACCAGTTAATCAGCGGTTCAGAAATTTGCTACAATGTTGTGCTTTCGCCGCCGTCTACACTGCCGAGTGCGCCCCAAACACCGTAGGGACTCTTGCCGACAGTAACATCGGTTTCGTCCATTCCTGCTGTCCGGCAGTTGATGGTATCGCTGACAAACTGCACGCTGCCGTCAACTCTTCCAACTTGAACACCGCCCGAATGATACGACTGCGCCGTAAAAATACCATACGTGGTGCTTGGTGTTCCTGAAGATTGGCCGCCAGTCCAGCCGTTGCCGGTACAACTGGGACCATTGGGCGGTATCACCGTATTAAAACCGGTTACTGATGCCATTCCGTGAAATACGGCGCACTGGCGGCGGGCATCAGTAGTGACGGCAGTATAAAGTTTCCTGTCAGTTGTGCTGATAGCATTCCAGCAGGTTGTTAACGGAGTGGTTGTGTTCACACTGACACTGGAATGACTGCCGCGTACACTGTAACTGCCCTGCGTTTTCGCCGCAGGACATTCACTAAACATTACCGTATTACTGGTGCCATCGGTAACGGCTTTCATTCCTATCCATATATCACCAGCAGAGAAACAACCGCGGGTTCTGAAGTCATTTCGGCACATGTTGGTATATGCGTCGCCGAAACAGGCAACGTAACTTCCTCTCGCGCCCTTGCTTGGCATATAAGACGGGTCGGAACCGAAAGAGTCAGAAGGACAAATAAACGGAATAATTTGCCCATAAAGTTCCGGCATGTGGGATTCCGTGGTCTCTTTGTTGGTGTCGGCATCAACGTACTTACTGCCGGGCAGAACCGTCGAGGTACCGTTGTCGGGTCTGACATTGTAATTGAAGTAGTTTTGCACCAGTCCGTCGTAGCGCGACTGCTGTTCCACGAACGGCAGAAGTTTCGACAGCGAATTCCAATATCGGCTGGCTAATCCCGGATACTTTGAGACCACGAAACTGGTGCAGCCCGCAGGAAACGCACCGCAAACATCGTGATAGTTCTGCATACCCAGCACGATTTGTTTGACATGGTTGCTGCACGACATTCTTCTTGCCGCCTCGCGGGCGGCTTGAACGGCAGGCAAGAGCAATGCGATAAGAACGCCGATAATGGCGATAACGACGAGAAGTTCAACGAGAGTGAATGCTGACCGGCGATGGTCATCGCCGGCTACTAATTCGTTTCCCCCCCTCAAATCACCTAGATTAAAAATCGTCTTTTTCATTCCAAATTCTCCTGATTGCAAAGTTATTAAACAAAATTTACTAAGGTTGCCAGTAAAACAATTACCGACATTCATTGTAGCACACTTTTGTGATGTTTTCAAGAGAAAAATCTTCGGTTAGGCAAATTTTGTGGAAAATTGTCAACCGATAATCTTTTTTGCCGCTGCCGTCAACGGCGACGATACACTGTCAACTTCCTGCAACAACGAAGCAAGGCGTTCTTTGCTCTGCTGAATGCTCTCCGGTGTTGACAGCCAATCAATCAAACATGCTGCCGCTTCTTTTGACTTATCCGTGCAAGTTAGAAATTCGGGAAACAACATCTTGCTGCGGGTTTCAACATCCGCCTCCGCCGGAATGAATCGGACTGCATCGCCGTAAAAGACCGGCGTTTCACCGGTTGTTTCGTTTCTGTGTCTGTCAAGTTCCAGCAGGTTCACCAGTGTTATCGAAGGCGTTCTCCGAAAAAACCGTTGAATGAAAAACGGAAGCCGACCGACTCTGTAATAAATGACTGCCGGCTTGTTGCAGGCAAGTGATTCCAAAGAAACCGAGCCGGAAACCGCAAGACAGCAAGATGCCAGCCGAAGTAATTCCGGCGTTTTACCAACAAAGACCGGTATCATAAGTCCGCGCTGCTCTAACATCTTGCGTATGAAAGCCGCTTGCGTTTCTTTGAAAGCGGCAAACACCGGTCGGACTTTCGGAACAGCAGCACGGACAATTTCAACGGCGAAAAGTATATCGGCAAGATTGCCGTGTACTTCCTGGTCACGCGAGCCGGGCAAAAGTGTCAGAATAGGTTCATCGCCGCATTGCTTGCGGAATGATTCCATAAAAGCGGTGTCGGGCTGATACTGACGCGTCTCTTCAAAGAAGGGATGTCCGATGTAGTCCGTTTCAATACCGTGTTTTTCAAACCAGCGTTGTTCAAACGGCAGCGGAGAGAAGACCTTGTCGACGTACCGCTTCATTTTTTTGACTCGCCATGAAGCCCAACTCCAGATTTGCGGCGGCATAAAGTAATAGACGGGAATCCCGTATTTCTTGGCGCATTTCGCAACATGCCAGTTGAAGCCCGGATAATCAACGAGTATAACAGCATCAATTTTTTCGGAGGCGAAGACCGCTTCGGCTTGTTTCAGAAAGTTGCGGAAGAGGAAATAATTCGCAAGGGGTTTCTTCAGCCACATCACGGCGTGCTGTGTTAAGTCGGCAAGGAGTTTGCAGTTGCTGCTTTGCATTTTGGGACCGCCGAAACCGATACATTCCGTTTCCGGTTCGAGGGAGCGGAGGCGGTCAATCAGATGAGCGGCGTGCAGGTCGCCGCTGGGTTCACCGGCAGAGAAAAACAAACGCAGGTTGTTCATGAACTTGTTTTCCTAACTAATACCCTCGCAAAACATTTTTTGCCGTTAATACAAGGGTGATATACCTTATCATCAATAAGAGCATACCCTTTTTCCAATAAACCGTTTAATATAGAGCGGGCGGATACAGCAAACGGCTTCTTATAATCACTTGGAATATAACAATTATCGACAATTAACGTTTTTGAATCATCATACCTTTTATACTTTTCCGGTATATCTTTTAACGGTATTATTTTAAGATGGTTATACTTTTGTCTGTTTTTTATAGGGATATTTGTGTACCAGGTTCCTGCTGCTCTTGTTAATTCCCTTTTAGATGTTAGATACCAATCGACTCTGTTATACCCAGCCCATGCTTTACCCTCTTTGAAATATGGAATAAAAGCAAGAGTTATCGGATTTGTTATGTTGGAAATAATAAGAAACTTCTTGCCGCTTTCAATAATCATTCTCCAATAGTCGATTGCTCTGGAAAACGGCGGATTCGTACATACGATGTCGGTATCCTCACGAAGTATTTTCAAGGACAATGGGTCATCAAAACTGCCGGTATAATTTTTCGGATATTCCTTTGTTCCTATTTCGCTGAATCCGTTTTTCGTAAAAATGTAACCCTTCGGTCCTTGATTGAATAAGTCAACCTTTCCGCCGTAATGAGTACATATCAGTTTTTTTATTCCTAACTCTTTGAATTTTTTCAAGAAATATAATGCGAAAGCAGATGTTGTTCTTTCGTTATTACCGACTGCGTCATCGCAATTACAAAAGACGACTTTGTTTTTCCAAACCGATTTGGGATACATGTCTAACTCTTTTTCGACATCTTCGTACCGTGTAAAAAATTCGTCATTATCGGCTCTTTGGGCTCTGTGAAGTAATGTTTGCCTTGTCACACCCCTTTCTTCAAGCGTCGGGGTTGTTTTTTTAATTATCTTTTCCTGCTCCGATTTGTTCTTTGCCATGAGTACTCTCCTAATCTGCGGATTTCTCCTTATACTTTCTTAACTAATACCCTTCCGAAACACTTTTTACCATCCACGTATGGAAAGTACTGATTATCTTTAACAATTTTATAACCTTTTTCTAATAAACCATTTAGGAGCGGACGAACAGATACAGCAAACGGTTTCTTATAATCGCTTGGAATATAACCGTGATTTACGATTAACATTTTTGAATCATCATACTTTTTGTATTTTGCCGGTATATCTTTCAACGGCATTATTTTTAAGTGTCTGGATTTCGGTCTTTTTTTTATGGGAATGTTTGTGTACCAATGTCCGGCGGCGGCTAATAATTCTCTTTTAGGATTTAAGAAATTATCAACACTGTTGTACCCGGGCCATGCTTTACCGTTCATAAAATACGGAATAAAAGCCGGAGTTACAACATTCGATATATTAGAAATAATGATAAAACGCTTGCCGCTTGTAATGAGCATTTGCCAATAGTCCCGCGCTCTTGAAAACGGAGGATTCGTGCAGACGATGTCGGCATCATCACGAAGAATTTTCAAGGACAGCGGGTCATCAAAACTGCCTGTGTATTTTTGGGGAAATTCCTTGATTTCCCTAAATCCGGTTTTTGTAAAGATATAACCTCTTGGTCCTTGATTAAATAAGTCAACTTTCCCTGCGTAATGTGTACAGATTAGTTTTTTTAATCCTAGTTCCTCAAACTTTCTCAAAAAATATAGAGCGAAAGGCGACGTTGTTATTGCATCAGTACCCACTGCGTCATCGCAGTTGCAGAAAACGGCTTTGTTTTTCCAAATGGACTTTGGATAAATGTTTAATTCTTTTTCGACATCTTCGTATCGTGTAAAAAACTCGTCATTGTCAGCGTTCTGTGCTTTTTGCATTACGTCTTTCTTCGACATACCTCTTTCTTCAAGCGTCGGAGTTGTTTTTTTAATTATCTTTACGATTTGCTTTTTGTCTTCTTTCTTGATGAAAATTTCTTCAACAAACGACGCGTGTGACTTTATAAAACTAACATACCTCTCAAACAACGTCTGATTATAAAAATAAATTTCTTTGCTTTTTTCTTCACGCAGGAAAACGTATTCTTTTTCAATATCCCTTTCAACTCGTGTCATATTTTTTACTTTACATGTGAAGAGATAAGCATAGACATTGTCCTTGGACTTGCCCGTCATAGAGTTATATTCTTTGAGCCGCCGGTCAAGGTCATTCGTCTTGCCTATTTTGCACTTGGAAGGTTCCAGCGATGACTGCACGATGTAGATATACTGGTTTTCCTGCTCCGATTTGTTCTTTGCCATGAGTACTCTCCTAATCTGCGGATTTCTCCTTATACTTTCTTAACTAATACCCTTCCAAAACAGCGTTCACCATTTACATACGGAACATATTCTTTATGTTCGACGAGTTTATATCCCTTTTCCAATAAACCATTTAATATGGAACGGACAGATACAGCAAAGGACTTCTTATAACCGCTTGGAATATAACCATTATCGACAATCAACATTTTAGAATCATCGTATCTTTTGTATTTTGCCGGTATATCTTTCAACGGTATTATTTTTAGGTGTCTGGATTTCGGTCTTTTTTTTATGGGAATGTTTGTGTACCAATGCCCGGCTGCGGACACAAGTTCTCTTTTAGGATTTAAAAAATAATTAACACTGTTGTACCCGGGCAATGCTTTTCCTTCTTCAAAGTATGACATATAGGGCTGGTTCTTAACATTTGTTATATTAGAAATGATTATGAACTTTTTCCTGCTTGCGATAATTATTCTCCAATAGTCCCTCGCTCTTGAAAACGGCGGATTCGTACAAACAATGTCGGCATCCTCGTTCAGTATTTTCAACGACAATGGATGGTCAAAACTGCCGTTATATTTTCTGGGATATTCCTTTGTTCCTATTTCGCTATACCCGGTCTTGGTAAAAATATAGCCCCGCGGTCCTTGATTGAATAAGTCAACGTTTCCCGCAAAATGCGTACAGATTAGTTTTTTTAATCCCAACTCTTTGAAATTTTCCAAAAAGTACAAGGCAAAGGGAGATGTTGTTATTTCGTCATCGCCCACTGCGTCATCGCAGTTGCAAAACACGACTTTGTTTCTCCAAATTCTTTTAGGATACATCGACAGTTCTTTTTCGACATCTTCGTACCTTGTGAAAAACTCGTCGTTCTTAACCTTCTGTGCTTTTTGAAGTATTTCTTTTGTTGTCAGTCCTCGTTCTTTAAGCGTCGGAGTTGTCTTTCTGATTATCCTGACTATCTGTTTTTTATCATCTTGTTTGATAAAAATCTCTTTAACAAATAATGTGTGCGATTTTATAAACTTGACGTATACATTAAACCAATGAGGATTACAAAAATATATTTCCCTGCTTTTCTCTTCCCGCAGATTAAAGAATTGCTTCGCCATATCTGCTTCAATCCGCGCCATATTTTTGACTTGACACGTGAAGAGATAAGCATAGACGTTGTCTTTGGACTTGCCCGTCATATTGTTATACTCTTTGAGCCGCCGGTCAAGGTCATTCGTTTTGCCTATTTTGCACTTGGACGGCTCTAGCGATGACTGCACGATGTAGATATACTGGTTTTCCTGCTCCGATTTGTTCTTTGCCATATAACCTCTGGTTTGTCCTCGGCGAGTTATCACTCGCCGCTCGTAATGATGAATTTCGTAATGATGAATTATTTTTCGTAACCGAAACGCTCGAAATATCTGCTCCAGCACCCGGCGATTTTTCGTTTCACCTCTTCGTCCATCTCGAACTTGTTCTTCTTGTATTCCTTTTGCGAAGCGGCAAAGGTCTCCATCACCGGCTTCACTTGAGCAAAATCGCCGAGTTGCAGCGTACTGTAAATCCTTTCCAGCGTGTCAACCGGCGCAGAAGTCAATTCCTTGAAAGACACTTCGCAGAACTGTTCCGGTCTCAACAATTTAATATCTTCGTCAAACGCATCATACATCGTGTTGAGCGAATCGAAAACGTAGTCCTCCATTCCGATTCCTTTCGGGATTTGCGCGCCTTCGTCTTTCGACAGCCGCATCCAAAGATTGTAAGTCGAAGGAAAAATCGAATACGGATTGCGGTGAATGTGAATGAACTGTGCATCAGGATATTTTTCCAATATCGCCGCTATCCGACCGGTATGAGTCGGCGATTTCAAAACGATACGCTTGTCCGGCATGAGAACCGTCAATGACCGCAAAAATTCGTCAAGACGATTCAGCCAGTCCGTCCGCTTTTCGGATGAAAGATTTTTCAACGTGAGATAATCGAAGTCAATCCGCTCAGGATTATTCGGAAAGAACATATTGCGGTAAGGCGACGGAAGTCCCATCGACATCAGCGCGAACTCATCTTCCTGCGGACGGTCAAAGCCCGCTGCCATGTTGTCAATCGGTCGTTTCTTCGGCATTACAATAGCCGCTATGGGACGCAGATAAAACCGGGAAAAGATGAAGTGTTCCGGTGCGAAACAAGTATAGGTGTCGGCAAAGCCGAAACGCTCATCGTTGATGAGATATTCATGCAGCAAAGTCGTTCCGCTGCGCCAATGTCCGATAACAAAGAGCGGCGGTGCTGCGAGTTTCGTCTTCTTGATTTTTCTTCCGTAGAAGAGCCGCTGTAAAATCGCAGACGGTGAATTAGCGATTACTCCCAGTCCGAGTACAACTCCGACCATTCCCCAGCAAAGCGGCGAGACGCGGTAATTGCCGCTTTTCAATAGTTTTAAGGCGGCGCGCACTGTCATTCCGTCCCAAAAACGGGGATACCAAAATCGGTCTTTGTAGCCGCCGACTTCTGCTGTTTTTACTGCTGGTTTTTTTACCGACATAATTTTCTCCCTTCATTTTCGGTTATAGCCATTTTAACATTTAGCGGCAACGTACGGTACTCCGCACTGATGGTTTTGTGTCGGCTATCGCCGACGCAGCCGCCCGGCGGGTAGTGAGCAGCGGGTGACGAGAACATAGCGGCAATCGCGCTATTTCGCTGTCGGCTGACTCAACAAAATGTTCCGGTTCAACAGTTGAATCTGCGCTTCGAGTGCCTTGATAGTTGTTTTTAACTCTTCGGTTTCTTTGCGGAGCGATTCCACACTGTTCTTCAACTCCGTCAATTCTTTTGATGGCTGCGGCACCCACGGAGAATCAGCAAATGCCCGCTCTTGGTCAAACTCGGTCGGCATAGACCGCTGCGGCGGCATTCCCGGCTGCTGCATCATCATGTTCGGCTGCATCATCGGCGGCTGGGCAACCGGCATCATAGGATTACCGCCCGGAATCATTGAAGGGTCGAACTGCGGCGATAAATTCGGCGGCATACTATTCGGTCTCGGCATCGCCGGTAAAGTGTTCTGCATTGGATTCTGTTCTGTTAAATTCAGTTGCTCGGCGACCCCCTTTAGTTCCTTGGCGATTTCACTTTGTCTTTCGGTCAACATAGTCCGCATTTGCGTATCATTGGGGTCAATGAAACTGAGTTGCCGCTGTATCTGCTGCAATTCAAAATTCATTTGGTCGCGCATCCGCATCAAGACGACAGGATTGATACGGGGCATTGCCGGCATACCGCCCATCACATTGGGACCCGACATAACGGGCTGCACCGGATTTTGCAGCGGGTCAGCCGCCGGTACTGTTTGCGCCGTAATCGGCTGCACTACAGGCGGCGTTGTTGACGGCACTGCGGGTTGCGTTGCCGGCTCTTGCGCCGGTTCTTGAGCGGAAACGGCAACTGCCGAAAGAGCAATCACGAATGATAATAAGAGTTTCGTTTTCATTGGTCTGATTTTTGTTTAGGGCTGTCCAACATCCATTTTTCAATTATAACAAAATTTTTCCATTTTTTCAAGGCAGAAAAAGCGTGTTTAAAGACGTTTACACATCATTTAGAGCGTTTTTGGATTTTTCGTGGCCAAATTCCTGTCACCCCCGTGAAGGCGGGGGGTCTAGAGAATAGATGTGAACCCTTTACGTCTAGATTCCCGCTTTCGCGGGAATGACGAAAGTGAATTCCAGCAGTCCACACCAATTCTTGATATGCTCTAACCGGTACTCCGGCTCTCCTGTGTTTCCAGCAGGAGCCGCTCGTTTTTCTGATTCGGGCAATACCAATAACAGCGTCCGCAACAGACACAGCGGAACACATCGACTTCGTAATTCGTTCTTTTGCGCCGCATTGAAATGGAAATTAGTTTGATGCCGATGACCAAGCCGACCCAAACGCCGAGAAACAAGCCCGCATAACGGAACTGCCGGTATTTAGCCAAAGCACTTTTATACACTTCTTCATACGGAACGCCGGTTTGAATTACCGTGCGGGTTTCGGGAAAAGTTCCGAAAGCGTCCGTCAATTTTTGTTCTTCCGCATAAAGCAGTTCGGCAGTGCGGACATCAAAATGCAGCCCCGCAAACAACGGTGCAATGTAATAACCAATCACCGCAAAGACGGCAATGCTCACCGGCAGAAGCAGCAGCGTGAACGCAAACCAGCGGAGTCCGCTGCGGCGTTCCGGCAGCGTTGGTTCCGCTGTCGGTTTTGCGACCGCATTGTAAGGACAGATATTTTCGCAAAGATTGCAATTCGTACACGGCTGCGGCGAGATTGATATTTTACGCTTCGACAACCCGCTGCAAAACGAAAGCAAACCGCCGTAAGGACAAAGAAACCGGCAAAACGGTCTGCCGATAAACATTCCGATGATGAGCAGAACGACACTGTAAATCATTATCGGATACAAGCCGCCGAGACGGAAAAAACCGGCGTAAGGGTCAAAGCGGCAAACGAGATAACCCAAACCGGTATAAACAAAAAAGACGGCAAGTCCCAAATTGACATAACGGAAAATGCCCAGACAATTTTCAATGCCGTCCGGTATCGCAAGCGGTTTTATCAGCGTTAATTCCTGCACCGCTCCCAACGGGCAAACCGATGAGCAGAACACTCTGCCGAAAAACAGCGATACCAATAACGGCAGCAGAAAAAGAATGAGAACCGTCCAAGGAATAAAAGTGTGCTGCTGCGTTATAGCGGCAACTATGTTTTGCAGCATACCGACCGGACAAGGACAGGCCTGCATCGCAAAACCGAGTATAACGACAGAAAGAACGGAGAGAGCGAACAGGATTTTCCTTGACCGCCAGCGGTAAGCGGCAAGAGCAGCAAGAACAATCAATGCCGCATATAAAACAACGGCAAGAAAATTTTCGACGGAGACCGGTATCTTCGGCAGCGGTGCGTCGGTCGGCGGAAGTTTGTATTCCGATTCAAACACCGGCGGCGGATTCCGCGGCACTGCGTTTGCTTCTGTGCAGAAACACAGAAACAAAACAGAAACCGCTGCCGTGACGGTACAAAACTTAACGAGTCGTTTGAAAGTTCTTGTCAAATAATTTTTCGTTTCTTTCGATAGCATTACGAAATTTGTTTTCTATATCTTTTAGTTGCTGATATTTTTCCATTTGAATTTTATCACGCAGCGTCAATGCAATGCTTCCGTCATCGCCGCGCGGCGTTTGCTGCAAAGCGGTTTTACCTGCTTCAATAATCGCAAGGGCTTCCTTGTACCGCTCATCGGAAGCGTTGCCCCGCAATGATGCCAAGCAAGGACTCAACTCCGGTCGGGTGAACGAAATTTGCCAATCCAGCGGTAATTGAGTGCTGTTGCCGCCGCTCTTGACGACTTCTTTGAATCCGCAAAGTTCCGACAAGCGATTCAGTTGCTGGTCGGTCAGCGGACTGCGTCCGAAACGGTTATCGGGAAAAGACGTTTGATAAACCGGATAATACGGCGCATTCAAATCAATCCAGGTTATTACGCGGCTGACCGCTTCGCGGTTCGTTTTGCCGTCAATGTACATACCGAGTTCACGGCGTTTTGCGTCAATCTTATCACCGTTGGAAAGTTCTTTTATCGCGGCGTGTCCCGCCAGCAGAACATCGGAAAGTTTGCTTTGTGTTGAACCCCAAGCAAACGGTTTGAGTTTAATGTGCGGTCCCGCTCCAATCGGTTTAATAAGTTGTCTTCGATATAATTCGACATAAGACGTGTTGAATATGTTGTTCAAGTCGCCTGCAAGATTAAGGGAGGGTGAATTATTTTCTCGTTCTTCATCTTTTTCTTTATAGTCGTGGCAGCGTGTACAGTATTTATCGAACACCGGCTGCACTTCTTTGACGTAACTGAAGAGCCGCGGTTCGCCATACCAAGGAGTCAAGGTTCTCGGCGGCTTTGTCAGCGCAAGCGGTGTTTTCTGCGGTGCCGGTACTACGGTGAGGCGGTCTTCATGACAGCCGGCGCAGCCGTTGGTCTCGCCCGGTCGAATTATAACGCCGCTGCGCATCGATTGAATCATTCTTTCGTCTTCATCGAGTATTTGAAAGTACACAAACGTATCCGCAGGAACGACGAAGTTAACACTGCCGTCTTCTTCGACAGGTACGGTTCCGATAACCCGTTTGTTGATAAACTCGAACCAATTCATACCGGGTGCTTGTTCGCCGTGTCCGTTGCTCCAGCCCTTTGGCGACCACGTTTGTTTTTCCGGCGATTCGATTACCCGCAAGTATTTTACGCTGCCTTTTTTCACATCGGACATGCCGAAGCCCTCATAGACATTGGAAACGTAAAACACGCCGGTGCTTTGCGATAAGTCGGCTTTCTGCGTATTGACCGGCGGCGGTGTCGTTGCCTTCACCGGCATCGGGTCAAAGCAGCCGCCTGCGTCTTTGTCATCGAAAACCAATTCCATAGTGCCGTCTTTGCCGAGAAGATAGATGCCGGTCTTTTCGCCTTTGCCGAAAGTTCCGCTTGCGAGATACCAATCGGCGGACAGCGGAAACGGGTCTTCAAACTTCGGATTTACTTTCACGAAGGTATCGTACTTGAATACTTCCCGAAGTGAATACGCCTGCTTGTCAGTATCTTCAACGAGGTTGATTGCATCCGGCGGGAAAGTTTGCAGCACCGCTTGTTTTCCGTCAATACCTTTCTGCCGGTCGATGACGGCAATCGCTCCCCACGGTCTGTCGTGGCAAGACGAAAACGTTGCAATGAAGACGGAAGAACTGCCGGGGAGCATTCGGGCATCAATTATTGCGCCCGGCGTTGAAGTGTTATTGCCCCACCAGATGCTGTGATTGAAGCCGTCTGTTGAAGTAACCCAAAGACCTTGCGCATCGCCGAAGTTGCGGTCAATATATTCCCAGCGGTCGTAAAGTATTCTGCCGTCGGGAGTTAGAGAACTATGTCCTTCAAAGAGCGTACTCTTACCGATTTGCTGAACGTTTGAACCGTCGCCGTTCATCTTGTAAAGGTTGCACATGATATGCCGATTGCACATGCAGTACTTCGGTTCGCGGGTTGACGAAAAAACAATATCGCACGAACCGTCCGAATTAGCAGACGGGACATAGAGCGGGTCAATATCCGAAACGCCGGGTAGGAAAGTCAACTGCGTCAATTTTTTCGTGCAGAATTCGTATTCGCAGATATGGTAATCATCGTCTTTGTTTTGCCGTATAGACAGTAGCACTTTCTTTGCGTCAAATGATATGCAAGGGTCTCTGACAATTCCTTCGGGGAAATTCAACAGTATTTCAACGGTGTTATCTTTCGGATTCCAAATTTTCAGTTGCGAGCCGCCGCGGAAACTACCGGCGTTGATTTCACCCTTTTGGAACATCGTTGCTGTATTGTGATGGTCGGAACGGTATTGTTCTCTCGCAACATAGAGTATCGGACTATCGAGTACATTATGAGCGGCAGGTGTCAATCCGCCGGTAACACAAACGAAGATAACGAAAACGAAAATACAGGAACGCATTGTAATTAAAAATGAAAGGCAGAAGGCGTTTTATCAGCACCCGATTGTAATCTTGCATTGATAAAACGTCAACATACCGGAGAAAAATGAGCGTACCGACAACGAAGCGGGAAACTGTGTTTCCCGCTGTTCCGAAAAGACGTTTTTTATGAAAGCGGGAAACACAGTTTCCCACTGTTCCGAAAAGACGTTTTTTTATGAAAGCGGGAAACACAGTTTCCCGCTCGTTGTTGTCATTTTAGAAATACACCCGGATACTCGTTCCAAAGATGTCTTCGTAGCAAACATTCTTCGCCGAGTTGAAGTTATGCTCCGAATGGATGTATTCAAATATCCAGCGCAGATTCGGAGTCCAGAACCAGTTCATGCCGAGCGTAATGTCGTTCTGTCTTCCCGCTCTTCCGTTGTAATCCCGCCAGTCAGTCAAGTCGAGATAACTCCAGCCGACGACCGCCTGCCAGGCACCGAAACCGTCAATCAGGTTCCAGCCGCAGTAATCAAACGGATGGAAATTGCGCTTGACTTTTGCCGCACCGAAGTTGCCGTTTGCTAAACTGTAAGTTCTGTATTCGCCGGTAAGGAAATACTTGAGTTCCACATAAGCACCGTTTGCAGTTCTATCCGGTTCTCCTCTAAATGCATTAAACCTTGCAGTGTAAATTTCAGACGCAACACTGAAAGGTCCATTCTGATAAGCGAATTCAAAGCCGCCGCGATTGCTGCAGTCATTCGCAAAAGCACCCGTTGTCAGCGAAGTTTCAAGGAAACTCACCGAGCCGAAATTCGTTGACATAGTTGCACTTTTAGTATAGTCCGTATGTACATATTCCCAATGACCGCCGAGATGAAGAACCTTTTTTCCTTCATCGCAGAATAACGGAACAGCACTCAAGCGGACGTTGACGACTTCACCTTGATTATCATCAGGGATATAACGGTTAATGTTCGTTGCCCCGGCTTGAAATACGCCGGTAAATAACCGGACCCGGTCGCGGGCAAACAGATTCGTTGACGATATACCGACACGCCGTCCTAATCCAAAGGTAGACGAAGGACCGGTAAATTCAGTCAAGGTTGTATGCAGTTCGCTTCCCGGATATGCGAGACCTACGTCCGGTTTGTAATGACCGACGCGGACATAACCGAGCAGCGGAATGTTTTTAGCACCAATCCAGTTGTCATATAAACTGACTTGTCCGTTTGTCGGCGAAAGCGAAACTTCGAGTTTATAATCGAAGGATTCAAAACCGCTGCCGCTGATACCAATCTGCATATTACGGATACCGGCTCTGTTCTGCACATCGCCGTATTCCTGAAACGATTCCTGTTTCTGGTCTACTGCAAAGGTGTCGATGATGAGCCGACCGGTTATTTTCGGAGAAGACCACGACTTTTTGGTGTCGGGTTTCTTGTCCGCTGATTTCAGTTTTTCAATTTCCGCTCTGAGACCGTCGATGTCTGAGTAAATTTTCGGGTCGACAACGGTAACGGTTTGTGTCTGCGGCGGAGCAGGAACGGGTTTCTTTGCTTCTTTTGTTTCCTTTTTCTCTGATACGTTGGCAACTTGCGTAATTGTTACGGGAGTTGGTGCAGTTTGCGGCACGGCACCTTCCTGTGCGAGAATTACCGGTTTGCTGCCTTTTCGGTGCGGTGTCAGACCGCTGTCTTTTGCGGCATCTTGAATAACGGTTTCCCCGGCGGTGCCGCTTGCCGGTTCATTACCGAGGGCTGTTGTCCCGCCTATTAAGGCGAAAGACAATGCGCCGAGTAGAAAGAACGAGCATGATTTTCTCATCTAAATCTCCTGAAAACGTTTGTTTGCTTCTTTTGGATTTTGTATGTCGGTTTATTTTTTCGGGATGGGATTTTTCGGGATAACCCCGAAAAACGAAATATCCGTAAAATCAATATCGTTTCCTACAACCGTAAAAATCCGCAAATTTAGAAGTTTCGCCGGCAATTTGTGCAGATACAAAAGTTAAAACCGGCAAAAGCAGAATAATCAAAAAAATCGGTATTTATGACGCAAATTAACTATTTTGCGGGAATGCTTTAGATTAACGCCGGTTCGCAAAACCGGCTGCTAAACGAGTTATTCCGCGAACACTTCCGCCGCTTTTTGTCCGCTGATGACAGCACCTTCCATCGTTGCGGGCAAACCGGTCTGCGTCCAATCACCTGCCAATGCCAAGTTGCAAAACGGCGTTTGCTGCGTCGGACGCGCCGAATAAACGGCAACCGTCGGTGCAAATGCTGCCTCGAAATATGTAGTCACCCGACTGTGCAAAACCTTGAACGGTTCCTGCCCTTCTGAAGAAAACACCGTCGGAAAAGAAGCCGACAACTGCTGCAAAACCTTTTCAACAACAGCACCGCTGCCTTTTGCCGTCAACTCTTCGTCTGACAGCAGCCGGTGCGCTGCACTTATCGTAATTGTATGTTTATAACCGGCGGTATTGTTCTTTGCCGAATGACAAACGAGAAATTGACCGGCACCGTTCAAAAGAACTGCTACGGACTGCGGAGGAGGAAGAATCGGACGATTCAAATAAAGATGTACTGTCGTAACTGCTCCTGATTCAAAACGTTCCAACCCCAGTTCGTCAACGTATTCTTCCAGTTCCGAATGATTCAAAATATCTCTTGCCCGCCATATCGGAACAGCGAGAATAAAATAATCGAAATCAAACGCTTCGCCGCTTGCCGTTTCTAAAGCGAAGACCCTTGCCGGTTCGTTCTCCGCCGCTTCATTCCAATAGAGACGTTTCACTCTGCTGAAATAGTGAACCGGTATGCCGAGTTGCTGTAACTTTTCCGCAACGGCTGTATGATAAATCTGTTTCAGCGGAGCCGCCGGTATTTGAAACGAAAGCGGACAGCCGGTGAAAAACGTTCCGTGAACGACATCGGCAACCGCCTGCACGCAAACGCTGTCTATTGTTTCGCATAAAGCACTCAATACCATCGGCTGCCAGAACGAATTGATACATGCGTTTGAAACCTTGTGTTCTGCAAGAAAAGCGGCGAAACATTTTTTGTGCTGTTCGTTTTGTTTTGCAGAGAAAGTTCCTAACTTCTTAAGCAAGGACAGCGTTTTGATTCTTTCACTGAAAGAGATAAACGGAAACCGAAGAAACGCAAACAAGTATTTCCAGCGGTGCGGCAAGAAGGGGAAAGGATGCAGCGCATATTGTTTTCCCGCCCGATTAACGAAGGAGAGCGGACTGGAAACGAAAAATTGTTCGAGTGATAATCGGCTGTGCAGACCGGCAAGTTCTGTGTTGCAGTTCATTGAGACGTGCTGTCCGTTGTCAATTTCATCGGTAAAGCCCGGCACAGAAAAGGAAGAAAGACGACCGCCGAGAGTTCCCGACCATTCGAAGATTTCCGGTGTGAACCCCAGCCGCTGTGCGTGTTCAGCCGCAGCGATGCCGGACAATCCACCGCCGATAATTGCCAACCGGCGGCTATGCGGTGCTGATGTATTCCGATTATTATTGGGCTGACTTATCGACAAGAGTTTCCGGCTTTGTTATCGGTTCTTATACCGCTGCGTTTGTTTCTTCGTCTTATTACTCGTTTTATTTCCCGTATTGTTGCGGCGATTATTACATTTTTTTACAGGAAAAGATAGAGGACTCTTCTGCACGGTATTGATTTCGTTTTTACTTAATAGCCGCCATTCACCGGGAGCGAGTTTGCCGAGCCGGATTGGTCCCACCGCGATTCGGAACAGGGTTTGGACTTTATGTCCTAACTTTGCAAGAAGACGGCGGACTTCGCGGTTCATTCCTTCTGTCAAAGTTAAGTCGAGAATCGTACTTTGTTTGTGCTGTCCTTTGATGACGCAGTCCGCTGCTTTCGCAAATCCGTCGGAAAGATAAACGCCTTCTTTTAGTTTCTTGACGGTTTCGTATGTTACTTCGCCCGCAACTTGAACCCGATATACTTTCGGAACACCGAATTTCGGATGTGTCAATTTCTGGGAAAACTCGCCGTCATTTGTTGCGAGAATTAAGCCCTCGCTGTCTTTGTCGAGTCGCCCGATGAGGAAAAGACGACCGAATTTTTCCGGTATTAAATCGATGGTTCTTTGTCTTCCCTGCTGGTCTCTGTCGGTACAGAGATAACCTTTCGGTTTGTATAGTGCGAGGTAGACCCTCTTGGAATGTTTCAGGCGTTCGCCGTCGACTTTGATTTCGTCGGTGTCAGGATGAACTTTTGTTCCGAGCGGAACGACATTTCCGTTGACTTCCACGCGTCCTTGCAGAAGCAGTTCTTCGCATTGTCTTCTGCTTCCGAATCCTGCTGCCGCTAATATTTTTTGGAGCCGCTGCGGTTCAGTTTGTTCGTTTTTGATTTTCATAGTGTTTTCTGTCTTTCGCTGCCATTTCGTACTCCTCTATGTTTTTTGCCTTTATCAGCGGAAGCAGCGAAGGTACAACTAATTTGACGGATTTCTTCTTCAACATAACAACTATTCTACCGCTTCCGGCGGGAAAGGGAATAAGGTAACAAAATTATGTGAGTTTAGCGGGGACTAAAGCCCCCGCCTCTTTGACTTCGACAATTCATCGCCGCCGAGTATCTTCAAAACCGAAAAATAAACGAGTAAGCCGATGCCGCCGCCGAGTCCAATGTGCGAAATATCCGACAGCGAATCGTTGCCGGGCAGCGTCTTCATTATCGCCGCAGTTGCGATAAACATAAAAACGCCGGCTGCAAAAGAACGAATCATACAGAGGAGTATTCCACGAAAATCAATGTGTCCATGTTTCTTTGCGAACAAGAAAAACAGCAGACAGAATTGAAGTATTGCCGAAATGCTGATAGACAACGCCAAGCCCTTTTCCTTGACCGTGTGAATCAAAACAAGTGCCAGAACAAAATGAAAACCGACGCTGAACAATCCTGTGAGGAACGGTGTCCGTATATCATCGAAGAGATAAAATGCCCGAATCATTATCGGCAAAGCACAAAATGCCCAAACGCCGATGCCGAACCAAAATATCATGTCGGCAGTTCTTGCGGTGTCTTCGGCGGTAAATTGTCCGCGTTGAAACAAAAGATGCGCAAGCCGGTTCGCAAACATCATCAATCCGATTCCAGCCGGTATCGAAAATATCAGCAGAATTCTTATTCCCATCGAAAGGTCTTTGCCGAATTGTTTGAAATCCTTCTGTGCAGCATGCTTACTCAACAGCGGATATATCACCGTCATCAAAACGAGACCGATGAGTCCCTGCGGAAATTCAAAAAGACGTTCACTGAAATACAGTGCCGACACTGCTCCGCTGCGCAGCGGAAACAAAAACAGATTGCCGGTTATCAAACTTGTTGTGCCTGCCGGTCCCGAAAAAAGCCACGCCAATACTGTTGCGGAGAGCAGCATCAGCGGAACGGACATTAAACCGAAAAGTTGCGGAAAGAAAACTGCGAAGACCGTTTTTAATTCCGGCATGATTTCCTTGAAATGAAACTCCGGTTTGAAACCGAGTTGCTTCAAACGCCAAAGGAGCAGAAACAGTTGCAGCAGACCGGCAAGGACAATACTAACGGCAAGGACGCAGCCCTGCGCTGCGGGGTCGGAAGTAAGACGCGGTGCCGCAAAAAGAAGAGCGAAAATCCATATAACGTTCAAGACGGCGGAAATGAAAGCGGGAAAGGTGAAATGTCCTGCCGTTTGCAATGCTGCTGAAGTGATTGCTACCATACCAACCAAAATGATGAACGGCAGGAGAATCGCAAAGTAATATGAAACGAGAGAAACCTTGTTGGACTGCTCGAAATAAGAAAAGCCGATGAAGCAGATAATTTCACTGATAAATATCAAGAAACACAAGACGACAAATATAATAGTCAGGACGGCGGTTAAAAGTTTTCGTGCTTTTTGTCTGTCCTGATGATAAACTTTGCTGAATACCGGTATGAAACTGACGGAGAGTGAGCCGTCGCCGAACAATTTTCGTGCAATGTCAGGCAGCCGGAAAGCGGCAACGAAAGCATCTAGAACACCGTTTGCAGATGCGCCGAAGAACGAGGCGGTGACCATATCCCGCAGCATGCCGAGAAAGCGGCTCAACAACATTCCGAGGAAGACGATGAATGTGCTTCGGAAGAAACTGCGTTTCTTTTTTATATGAGCGTCTATACGAGCGGCGGGTGAGAACCCGCCGGTGTTATCTTTCATGTTTTCTATCGGCATTGGCGGTGCAATGCGGTTTTGATTCTATTCGCCTCTTGCATTTCTTCAGCATATCATATTTTCTGC
>WRCR01000003.1 GCA_009783865.1 Planctomycetaceae bacterium
AATCAACCGTCAAAACCTGCGCACCAAACGCAAGGTTGCCGTCTGTATCACGCCGTTCCGTGTTAAGCCGGTCAAGCGAACACCACGTACCGACATCGTCCCACGAAAACACCGATTCAAGCATCACAATGTTCTCCGCCTTTTCGAGAACAGCGTAATCAATCGAATTCTTTTTCATCTTCGGAAAACACTCCGCTATTACTTCCTGCTGTTTTGATGTACCAAGTGCCTGCCGAATGGTATTAAGTTGCTCACCCGTTTCAGGTTCATGTTCGCAAAGAAGTTTATAAATTGTTGCGGCTTTCCAGATGAAGATGCCCGCATTCCAAGCGAATTTGCCGGTTGCGAGAAACTCCGCCGCTTTTTCCTTCTTCGGCTTTTCGTGAAACTTCACCGCTTGATACGCTGCCGTGAGATGTTTCCAGCGTTCCGCAGCAGACGAAGTAATTTTTTCATCCCGCTGAATATAACCGTAGGACTCCGCAGGAAAAGCCGGTTTGATACCGATAGTAATGAGCCGGCTCTCGTCTTCATTGCATAAATCAGCAGCGAAGCGCAGTGTTTCGCAAAATGTTTCCGCCGGTTTAATCACGTGGTCAGACGGCAGGACGCACATCACCGCTTCAGGGTCTTTGTGCAGCAGTTGTATTGCCGCCAATCCGATACAAGGAGCCGTATTGCGCGGCACAGGTTCGGCAATGATATTCTCTTTCGGCAGAAACAGCAGGTTTTCGTACATCTGTTCCGTCATTGCGGCGGTAGTCAGGACGCAGATATTTTCATTCGGAACGAGCATTTCCAAACGGCGGACGGTGTTTTGAATCATTGTACCGCCGGATTCAAACGTGAGAAATTGTTTCGCACGTTTTTCTCTGCTTTCGGGCCACAGCCGGGTACCGGTTCCGCCCGCCAAAATTACTGCATGAAACATATTATGTTCTACATTTGCATGTTTGTTTCAATTATCCGTTTAGCACATTCGATTGGGTCTACTGGTTTGCCGTCTTTCAAAACACGCCACACAGCAGGTGAAACCTCGTCCCCGAGTACTATGCGTCCATCCTTTGTCTCGCCAAACTCGAGTTTGAAGTCAACTAGGCAATAGCCGTATTTAAGCATTTCCTGCCGAATGATAGTTCCGGCACTTCTTATTAATCCGGCACATTCTTCATACTGCTTGTCCGTGAGAAACCCGCAACGTACGGCTGCCTCCTGATTGATTCTGGGATCACCCAACTCATCGCTTTTAAGAGTTGCTTCAATGAGTCCGTTGAGATGATAGCCCTGCGGGATGCCGTACATTTTGCAGAAGGATCCCCAAGCCAAATCACGCCAAATAAATTCGATTGGCAGCATACGGAGATTTTTACAGGTCATAGTACCTTCATTCGGATTCCACGACTCATAATGCGTCGGAACTCCGTTATCTTCTAATAGTGTTAAGAAGCGTACGCAGGTTTGTAAGCAGGCACTGCCCATACCTTCAATTACCAAACCAACCTGATTAGCACCCGGGTCAAACTTACCGTTTTCACCGCAGGCAGCGTCCTTAAACCGAAGTGTGATTGTGCCGTTGTCATTTATCTCAACGGTCTTTGTTTTTCCTTCTTTCATTGTCCACTTTCTATTGTTAAATTGAAAAAATAATATCCCCGAACATTTACTCCGGTTCTCTACGGACTCTCAACTTTATACAATTCCAATTCGTAAATTCGCACGAGACCACTGTCCGTTATCAAAAACCGATAACTCTTGCTCTTCACCGCTGGAAACTGTTTGCCCACGTCCGGTTCGAGATTATCCGTCACCGCCGAAGCAGGAACGTCAATCCACTTTCCGCCGTCTTGTTTCTGCAAGACAAAATTCCGTATCGGAGTTTGTCCGCCCTGCTGTCCGCTGACAACACGGAACGCATTTATTTCAACCGGTTCGTCAAACGACAACTCAATCCAGTGCGGGTTATTCTGCTCTTCATTCTCACCGCTAACCCAGCGCCCGAGGTTAGTGCTTAAGTCAATTTTGCCGTCATTGATATTTGAAGCCGGATACAACTTCGGGTCTTTGTACTCACTCGACACCTTGATTTTCGCACTGCGCGCAAAGTTTGTTCCCGCTTTCGGCAGCCAAACCGGCGGCTTTGCTTCCTTTTTCTGCGGTTCGGCAGTCCGCGGTGCCGCAGTATGCCAGAATTTTTCTGCCTTTGCCCCAACACCTTCTGTCATTAACGCTTTCAGGTCTTCAAGATGTTCATTATACACACCGCGGGGCGTAGTGTTGTTCTTGACCGCAATCGAAGCCGCCATTCCGACAACTTCGCCCATCATACCGCCGGTGCGCATCACCCGAATCGTTCCCAATGCAACGTGAGTCACACTGATACACCGCCCAGCCATAAACAAGTTGTTGACATTGCGGGAATACAGCGTCCGGTAAGGAATTGAGTAGGGTTTAATATGCTTGAACTCCGCTGTCGTGCGGAATTCCTCATTTGGAAAGAACTTGGAATTCTTCGCCTGCGGATAATGCAAGTCAATCGACCAAGTGGTGATAACGCTGGCATCAGGATAAACCTCGCCTTGCACAACGTCTTGCTCCCGCAGAATTACATCGCCGAGTAGACGGCGTGATTCCCGCTTACCGGCAACGTACGCAACCCAGCCGAGTTTGCGGGTATCCGCTTGTTCCCGCCACTTCGGTTCGCTCTGATTTTTCATATAAGCCCAATGTCCGAAAGCAGCCCGCAAACCGTTGTCCCGTATCCGTTCAATGTCCCATACTTGGTCAAAATTGGTGCCGGTTTCCCAATCCCAATCGCCGCGTATCATCGGCTGCGCACTTTCATGTGTGAACTGATGTGCCCACGGCAACGGCGGAAATTCCGTCTTGACCGGATTGCCGTCTTTATCAGTTGCAGGAATCGAATACCATTGAACCGATGAACCCATTGTCATCTTGTCGCCCTTTTCCGGTGCCAAATCTTCACCGGTTTCCTCTTTGGATTCCCGTCCCATACGCCAATCCGCTCCTGCAAGATAGCCGACTGCGCCGTCGCCGGTGCAGTCCGCAAAAAGTTTGCCGGTAAATTTCGTTTCTACACCGGTCTCGATGTTCTTTCCGATAACGGACTTCAGCGTTATCGAACCGTCTTCTTTTTTATCCGTGATTACCGCTATAATCTGCGTATTCAGATAAAGTGTGATGTTTGTCTCCTTCTTAACGGCTTCCATTTTTTTCCAGTCCTTGTAAACCTCGCCGGTTTGTGCATTGCCGTCTTGCATCGGGTCAATCTCATTAACAAGATTTCCGAGATTCGGAAACGGCGGATACCCCATCCGTCCTTGCAAATGCACGCGGACTTCGGAACTGTTATTTCCGCCGAGTTGCGGACGATTCTGAATCAAGCACACTTTGCAGCCAAGACGCGCTGCGGAAATAGCGGAACAGATTCCTGCGATACCGCCGCCGGAAACAACTAAATCGAAGGGACCTTCTTTTGCCTCCGGTGCTTCCAGCGGACTAGCGGACAAGTGCAGTGTCTTGCGGCGGATAACATCAATCGCTTTGATGTCTTCCGGCGGAGTATAGTTTTTGTCCGCCGTAAAAATTATTGCATCAAGCCGACCATTGAAGCCGGTCAAGTCGTGTAATGCAAGTTTTACTTTTGTGTTTTGAATTTCGACAGCACCGCCGCTTTGCCACTGCCAAGGATTGCCTTTAGTGCCGAAGACGGTGTCGAGTTTTTTCCCGTTGACGCTTAACTGAAACTTGCCGGGAGCATGTTCGTCGTTCTTAAACCACGGTGCGACCCAATTTCTTGTGCGGATGAAGACACGGTAAGTGCCGGTCTTTGGAAAAGCAACTTCGGTTGAAGCGTCCGCAACCGGTACGCCCATTCCGTGAGCGATAAGGACGGGCGAACCCATCACGTCCATATATTGCTGGTCGACGCTCCAGCCGCCTTTGTCGGCAAATGCTTCTGCCTCGATAAAAACGAGGTCTTCGGTTGCGCCGATTGAATTACCGCTCATCAAAACGGCAAATGAAACGAATAGAAAAACTACGAAGCGTGTCATAAATATCTCCTTTGTTGTTAAAGTTATAATTTACTTATTGTATCATAATGGACGTGAAAAAAAAAGCATAGTCGGCAGACCGCTATTTTCTTTTCCCGAAACAGCCGTTATAATTGAGGACCACAGTTTTATTCCAATGATTGATTTTGCACGTTGATTTACTTTCAGTGAGAAAAGCGAGGACAAAATGCCGAAAAATAAACCCAAAACACAAGCCCGTTGGCACGCGTCACACGAATCCGACGAACTCGTCTTTGCAATCTGCGACCGTTATTTCATGCGGCTGGGAATGTCTTCTTCGCAGCCCCTGGATGGTGAAACCAAATCAAAAGGTGCCGCCGCCGCCGTTGCCGAATGGGTGCAGAATGAACGCAATCGCCCCGACATCACGCGGGAAAAAATCTATCCGCTGTTCTGGGAAGCGTGCCGGCGCGGCTTTCTGCATCTTCAGCCGCCGTTTGAAAAGGGATTGACTAACAGCATTACCAAAAAATATAAACTGGAAAAACATCCGGGGGAGATTACCGTCGTTAATGCAATCGGGGAATTCGCAGCGCGGCATGTCACTTCAACCGCTGCTGATTTAGTTGTCAGTTTGATTGACCGCGTTTGGAAAACAAAGAAAAAGAAGCATCCGAATGACCCCGATTTACAAACGGTGCATCTCGGAATGGGAGCGGGCTATGCCGCTATGCTGGTTGCAAAACGCCTTGCACAAAAAATGCAGGCAGGCGATGATGTTCCGCCGCTGGTTCTGCACGCTATTTCTTCCGGCGGCTTTCTGCCGAATGAACCGCATAAAGCACCGTCAACATACTTCACGAATTTTGACCCTTCGCTGACAAGCATAAAATATGTTGCGCTGTTTTCATCAACGGTTGTCAATCAAGAAGATTACGATAACCTGCGGAAAAATCCGGGAGTCCGTTATTCCTTTGAAAAGAAGAACGAAATTGACATCGTGGTGACTTCGCTTGCCGACGCTCATCATAAACACGGTCTTCTTGCGCAATATCTGACTCACCTAGTCGAGCAGGGTTATCTTGCAAAGGACTTACTCAATAAAATGTACGATGCCGGCTGGGTAGGCGATGTGCAATTCTGTCCGTATTCCGAAAAGGGTCCTCTAACAGACATCTGTCCGGTTCGGGCGGTGACGCTTTTCGAGTTGGACGAGTTCGTAAAAATGGCAAAAGAACCCAACGACAAGTACGTCGTTCTTGTTGCGGGACCCTGCGGTGAATGCGGCACGAGCAAAAAAGACGCACTCAAACCGCTTATTGCTAACGAAAATCTCCGTCTTTGGACACATCTCATCACCGATGCGAGAACGGCAAACGAATTACTGGAATAACACTCTTTATAGCATATCTAAAGACGGCAGCCGGAGTACCGGCTAAATAAATCTCTAATTTATAACGAATTTTCCGAAAATGCGGAATTTTCCGATAATTCCGGCGGAATTCTTGCAGAAAAATTGCCCTTTACCCGATTTAGGAAAAAAGATACTATACGCTGTCTTGACCGCAAAGGTCTTTACAGATACTTAAGGAAGATTCACAATGCAGGAGAGTATTACAGTGAAACAAACGATTCTCATCCCCCTTTTCGCTGCCGGTTTGGCTTTCGGTTTTCTGTTAAATCAAGCGTCGGCTCAACAAGCGGCACCGGCTGGTCCGCCAAGTTTTTTCGCAGTGGTTGACGTTGCCCAACTAATCAAAACGCATCCTGATTTCATTCAGAAACAGGAAGCACTGAAGCAAAAAATGGTCAACGAAGAAGCAAAATTCAAAGCGCGGCAGGAAGCGATAGTCAACAAAGAGAAAGCCGTTCAGCAGATGCAACTGAGAGCCGGCACTGCCGAACATCAAAACGCTGTTGACGAAATTGCCGGTCTCTATGCGGATTTTGAAAAAGATGCCCGCGCTATGCAGCGGCGGTTCGCTTTGGAAAATTCGCAAATCATGTTCGATACCTTTCAGGACATTAAGAAGACGCTGGGTGCGTTTGCGAAAACACGCCGCATCGGACAAATAACGGACTACCGTTTCTTTGACCCGAATCCGTTAGATCCGCAGTCCGTTGCCGAAGACATGGACCAAAAACTCGTCTGGTTCGATGAATCGCTCGACATCACTACCTTCATCATTTACCAAATGTACGACGACCGCAAATTGCAGCGTCCAAACGCAGAAGAATTGGTAAAAATGATAGGCGGAAAAATGCCCGGTATTCAAGGGAAAAATTCCACCGCCACTGCCCCTAATCAGACACCGGTACGGTAAAAATCAGTTGCTTTGAAAATGATAGGGGACACGCCGTTGTCCCCTGCTGTTTATTTTTATAACTCTATTTTCCGGCGAAAAATGTCTCTCTTCGACTCAACTATTTGCGCAACCGTTTTGTTTTCTGATTCCTTCAGACGACACTTCCGTCTGCAAAATACCATTGCAGAACCGGTATCCATTGCCGGTTTCGGATTCTGGACAGGCGAAGATGCCAAAGTTGAATTCAGACCGGCAAAACCGCATAACGGAATCGTTTTCGTCCGCACCGATTTAGAAGGCAGTCCGCGTATTCCGGCTCTCGTTAGTTTCCGGGAGGAAAAACCCCGGCAGACCTCGCTGTCCAGTGGTAGTGCGAGAGTTGATATGACGGAACACCTCTTGTCGGCATTGAAAGCGTTGCAGATTGATAACTGTGAAATCCGAATCAACAAGCCCGAAGTACCGGGACTGGACGGTTCCGCAATGCCGTTTTTTCGTGCTTTGAAGTCCGCAGGTATAGTTCCGCAGCCCGCCATTCGTCTTATCCGTTTGGTAACACGTGCATTTCGGGTTGGAAATGCGAAACAATATATCAACGTCTTGCCAAGCCGCAGCGGTGATAACCGTTATGTTTTTTCGCTCATTCCTGACGAAAATTATCCGTTGAAGCCGGAGCAGTTTGCGTTTGACCTTTCAACCGATGCGTATGAAAAAGAGATTTGTGCTTCAAGAACTTTTTTGGCAAAATACGAAGCGGATTATCTGCTTCAACAGGGACTCTGCAAGCGTGTTACTCCACAAAATGTACTCGTTTTAACACCGGATGGTCCTTTGGAGAACGCATACCGATTTGAAAATGAATGTTCACGGCACAAGGTTCTCGATATGGTCGGCGATTTTTCGCTGTGCAATTGTGATTGGGTTGGGACCTTTGAATCAAGCCGCGGCGGACACGCCTTGAACGCTGAGTGCGTAAAACAACTTATGGAAAACACGCTCTTAATTGACGAATCCTTCATTCCACCGAAGAGCGAAATTCTTCTTCAAAAAGAAGAAATGCTCAAGAAAGTTGCATAAAAAAACTTATGAACATGAATAATGACAAAGTACGTATTGGAATTATCGGAGCGGGAAAACTGGGGTCTTTTCACGCCGCTAAAGTTGCCGCTCACCCTAATGCTCAACTGACCGGCGTGATGGATACCGTAGAGTCAGCAAGAAATGCTCTGGCGGAAAAATACGGCGTTAAAAGTTGCGCCGCATTGAGCGAATTGATTTCATTGACCGATGCCGTTGTTATCGCTGCGCCAACCTCTCTGCACTACGAAATTGGAAAGACCTGTCTGCAACTCGGAAGACACGTTTTAATGGAAAAACCGCTGTGCAGCAATTGGAGTGAAGCACACAAACTTGTCACTGCCGCTAAACGGGCAAATGTAATTCTCCAAACCGGTCACATCGAAGAATTTAACCCGGCTTGGAATTCTGTTCAGAAAGAATTATCGGAAGTACGAGAAGGCGCACCGGCTTTAATTGATGCCGTGCGGACAAGCGGATATTCTTTCCGCTGCACTGATACCGGTGCGGTCTTCGACATGATGATTCACGATATCGATTTGATTTTATCGCTGGTTCCTTCGATGATAAGGTCGGTTGAAGCCGTCGGCTACAACGTCATCGGCGGTGCTTGCGAAGACATTGCGGATGTCCGACTCCGGTTTGAAAACGGAACCGCCGCAAAATTATTCTCATCGCGGGTTGCGGAAAAAGCAGAACGGCAAATGAAAATTACAACGCCGTCAAAGACGGTTGAAATTAACTTTGGAACCGGAGCGGTTAAAATCCGCAAGCCGACCTCCGCCGTCTTGGAAGGACGATTTTCTCCGAACTGCATTTTGCCGGAAGATGCTGCAAAAGCCGCTCCGTCATTTATGCAGAAGCACTGGTCGGTTGAAGAGATTCAAAGCGATGCCGTTGATGCGTTGTCTTGCGAGATAGATGATTTCATTTCGTCCATCATAAACGACAAGCAGCCGCGTGTCAGCGGAGCGCGGGGACTAGCTGCTGTTGCGGTTGCCGAAACGATAATCGATTCGCTCAAACGCAAAACGGGAGTCGAATTTGCAGAAACCGGCATCCGAAAAGCAGCGTAAATACGTGATGATACATCCGGCAGATACACAATGGAAAACATAGGTAAAAGATAGCGGTTGTATTGTTTCTATCTTTAGGTATCTGTATATTTTTTGTTTTTTTTTGAAAAAACATTGAAGACACGGCAGACAGTGGTTAAACTTCTCTACACAGTCGATGAAATAACAATCGATTAAGTATTTGACGATACAGATTTTATCCCCTCCTGTATATGCCTGCCTATCAGCGTTTTTCTGAAGTCGATGTTGATGACCTCATCCGCAATGCCGAATTGAGGACGGAACTCGAACCGTATTTTGACGAAGCAATCAGCAGAATAGCACTTCGCCAGCGTTCTCTGAAACAGGAAAACGAATTTCTGGCAAGCATGCTGGACTGGGAAACCGCCCCGATTGAACCGATTTACAGTTGGTTTGTACCGGAAATGCGTTTGCCGTCGCCGAATTCGCTTTCCGACGAAAAAGTCGAGACCATTCTGTATGAAGTTATCGAAAAGTTGTACGAACAGAAAATCCTCCTTAATTTTACCGACCATCTGTCCGACCGCGAACTTTACGCAATGATTTGCCGGGATATTCTGCCCTTGCGGGAAAAACATTTGAAGCAGCGGAAAAATTTTATTCATTGGGATTGTACGCAGGGAGACACGGAAATCTGGCTGCGCTATTACGCAGCGGATGAAGAGCGGGAACAGTGGGCGGAAAATTACGAAGAGGTTTTGCCGGAAAAAGAATTAGCATTGCATCCGCGGGACTTGCCGCAGCATCCGTTCTAGAATTTTGCTCTTGCCGAAACCCGCCGCTTTTTGTATTATGTAATCGAAGTTTGTCGGTTTATGTTTTTACCGTTTTATCAATGAACGTTTTCGACCTCGTCATTCTCTTTCTACTGATAATTTTCGTACTGCGCGGTGCGATGAAAGGAATGGTTTCGCAAATCGTTTCAGTCGGTTCGTATTTCGTCTGCTGGATTATCGCTTCACGTTTTGCGTTTATCATTGCGCCGTCTATTCCGGCAGTTGCGCCTTGGAATCAAGTTGGGGCGATTGCCGTTCTGTTCGTTATCGCAATGATTGGAATCCGGTTCCTTCACAGCGCAGCGGAAAAATGGATTAAAAACCGCACGCTTGCCCGCCGGACTAATATGCTGCTCGGCGGCGGTCTAGGTTTCGTAAAAGCCCTGCTGATATGCATGGTAATAACATTTTTCGGCGTGATGATTGCGGAGGCAACGCGGGAAATTATCTTCAACTCGAAAAGCGGTTTGCTGATTTCTAAACTCATCGTCAAGACCGGTGCTTTTATTCCGAAAGGAAGTTGTTCGCTGCTAGAAGAACAACTCGCAAGATTTACCGTTGAAGTTGACGGCACGCCGCTTGACCCCAGTAATGAAACAGCATCAATCGCAGCAATGCTTCAGAATGGTCTTGATGACTTATGGCAAACTATAAGTAATCACGAACAGAATAATCCGTCGGAGGAAAGTAATTCTGCTTTGAAATCGGTGTTTGCCGACGTTCTCAACCGGGGAAACGAACTGCTTGAGAAATCGAAACTGGCTGAAGAAACGAAAAAGCCGCCGCTGGCAACATCTCTCCTTGACGGTGTAATTCGATGGTGGAACGGCGAAAAATCACCTGCGACGGAAACAGATTCCGGTTCGGAAAAAACGGCATCGCAGGCAATCGCCCAAAAAGAAGAGATTCAAAATGATGTCAACGCCTTGCTTCAAGAAGGAAAGAAGACAGTTCACGAAAAAATCAACAGGCAAGTCAGCGCAGCGGCAGCGGCTATAAAACCCGTTGTTTCTGACAATACAAAGCAAGTTGATTTGCTTCCCAGTACGGCAAAAACAGTGCTGCAAAACAGCGGCGAACCGCTTGCTGTTGATAATAACTCTGATAATAACAATGTGACCAAAACTGTGCCGGAAAATATTGCAGCGAATAATTTAGCGAATAATTCTGTGCCGGACACTCCTGTGCTGCCGTTTTTGCATGTGTTGCAGGATAATCCGGCGCAGGGCAGCACAACGGTACCGGTTGCTTCGCTGACGGTGCTTCCGCCGCGCCGGGAATCGTTTTTGCTGCGGAATGAACGGCAGGGACGGCTGAAGACCTCGGATATTCTCAACAGCGCATCGGCTGCATCGGGTTCAAGACCGGCAAAGGCAGCGGTTCTGTTTCAGCCGTAGAAAGAACTTGCTGTTAAATTCTTTTTTACCGCAAAGGACGACGGGAAAACGCAAAGGTTAACAAAATCTAAAATCAACCGCCGCATTATTTAGAGCATATCAATTTTTGCTGTGGATAGGGTTCACGGGATTTTGAAATATGTTGTGAAATCGCCCCCGAAGAGGCAATTTGATGTTTGCTTCGGGGCTCATGATAAATCTCCGCAAAACTTTTCTACCCTCAGAAAAAATCCTTAAATCTTGTAAATCCTGTCCAGAACAAAATTTAATTCGCTCTAGCCGTGTAAAAAGTGCAATATCTCTGCCAATCAACTGGCAAAGTGTAGAAATTACACGTTCTTTAATTTTTTCCAGAAAATTCCTAACAAAATCGAATTTTTTACGTAGAAATATCTGCACAACAGTGTTATAATGGAACACAGAACGGATTTTGTGAATGGCACACCGTTTGCGGTAATACTAATAGAGACCGCTAGTTAAAGACCGCTTTGGGTTCTCAAAATGAAAAACATTATACAATAACACGAAAGGAGGCGGCAATGAAAACCTTATGTATCCTGCAAAAGTTCACCGAAACGTACAATCCTCTCGGAATTTGTAATTATTTTTCATTTTTCGGCAAAAAAACTTATTTTTTCTTTCCGAATTGTAAAAAAATATGCGATAATACGTTAATGGACAGCGAAAGCGGCACTGGCTGCTTCTGTCTGCCCAGATTGTTCTTTCACAATCAGTTTCAAAAAAGGGGGGCCTTTACCATGAAAGCCACGTCTACCACTACCTGTACAGCTACGTACTCCCCAGTCAACGCCCTGACAACCACGAAAGGAGAAAAACAAGAATACATAGTTCGTATCGTGTTTTTCGTTATCTTCGGTTTTGTAGCGGGCTGCACTGTTTTCGCAAACAATTCAGCCGCCGATGAACCGCAAGGTACGAAGCCGGCTGACATCCTCAAGCAGGATGTTGTGCGTTTTGCCGGTCCAATGACCGCAGAAGACGCAGCGAAGCCAAACAATTCGGACAACACTTACGTTGTACGGATTAACGCAAAGTCAAACAAAGGAACCGGTTACGGTTTCGCTATCGGTAATGTTGATATTGCCGAAAGAGCCTTGTTAGACGATGCGGCGGACGGAAAATGGGACAACTACAGTTTGTTCCGCTCTGCGTTAATCGCAGAAGGTGTCCGAGACCTGAACCAAATCCAGAAATATGAAAACCGCATCAACTCGGCATTGTCGAGTGTTGCTGCTAACCTTCAGAACGAAGGAAAGAGCGATGCCGCTTCCGTAACAAAGGAATTATTCAATGCTCTGCACCGCGAACTGCTGACGAAGCCCTACAACATTGATTGCACTACTTTGAGCCAGGTATTTGAAACCGGACATTTCAACTGCGTTAGCGCAACTGTCCTGTTCAATGTCTTGAGCGAAAAAGCAGGTCTTGATGTTTGTGCTTTGGAAATGCCTGGTCACGCTTTGAGCCGTGTTAAATACGATGGACAATCAATGAATCTGGAAACCACTGCGCCGAATTGGTTCTCGCTTCAAAACGAGGAAGCCCGGAAGCAGGCAACGCTTTACCGTGTTGCACGTCCGGTTATGGCTGACGGAAACCCCGAAGTCGCCAATGCAGCAGTCCAGAACGTTGATATCGCCAAAACAGTTCGGGAAATCACGCCGGTTCAGTTAATCGCTACGATTTACTACAACAAGGGTGTTGATTACCTGAACAAGAAGATGTACGCCGAAGCGATTGCCGCTAATGTAAAGGCACTGCATCTTGACCCGAACAGTGAGACCGCTTGGGGAAACCTCCTTGCCGCTATCAATAATTGGGCTATTGAGATGACAACCGATTCAAAACGGTACGATTTGGCTGCCACCCTTCTCGAACAAGGCGTGTATTTGGACAAGAATTACGAAAAGTTCAACGCAAATCAACTGCACACTTATTACAATTGGATGCGTGATTTAGCACTTGAAGGTCGGACTGCTGATGCCCAAACGGTATACAACATTGCTGACCAGCGGCTGCCGAACAACGCCGATTTGGCTTATCTGATGCAGGCGATTCTGAAGAACGCTAAGTAAGGATTGACAATATGATATGCTTGTTTTACCTGTCGTTAGTTTTTAGGGAAAACCTTAAAAGAGCCGTTTGCGCCGCAGACGGCTCGCTTCGTTTTGACAGGATTTACATGATTTTAAGGATATTTGGGAATATAATGCAAATGTGTGAAAAATTTTTACGGGGAAATAGAGCGGCAGAAAATATGTGCCCTTAGTAGCACAAATTCGCTTCTTTTCCACTACCTCAAATCTTGTTTATTGTGCTAAAAAATAAGCAATCCTTAAAATCCTGTATATCCTGTCTAAAAACAAAAAATCCTCAAAATCATGTAAATCCTGTCTCCAGCAAAGGTTACCGAGCATTTCTCCTCTGCGGAACATATCCTGCATTGCGAATCGAGTTGCAGAATTCCTCTTCCGTAGAACGAAACACTGTACCGGCGGCGGCAACGACGTTCTCTTCTATCATTATACTGCCTAAATCGTTCGCCCCGAAAGACAAACCTAGCGTTCCGATAGTCAGTCCCTGCGTAACCCAACTCGATTGAATGGTAGGAACATTGTCGAGAAACATTCGGCAAACGGCAAGCAGCCGCAGATACCGCCACGTACTTGTTTTTATAACGGTGTCGAGTTGCGTGTTCTTCGGCTGAAAAGTCCAAGGAATAAAAGCGGAAAAACCCGCTGCACCGCAATCGAGCATTTCGTCCTGAAAATCACGAATTAGGACAAGATGCTCAACTTGTTCTTCGATGGTTTCGATGCTGCCAAACATCATCGTTGCGGAACCGTGTCCGTCCATCTTTTGCCAAAGCCGGCAAACATTAAGCCAGCGGTCTGCGGACGCTTTTTTCGGACTAACGATTTTTCGGACGCGGTCGGATAAAATCTCGGCACCGCCGCCGGGCAATGAACCAAGTCCCGCTGCCCGCAAGCGTTCCAACACTTCCTGTTCGCTGATTCCGAAAGTGTCGGCAAAGTGAACAATTTCGGACGGACTGAATCCGTGAATGTTGACTTCGGGAAAATGTTCTTTGAGCAGCCGCAACTTTTCTTCATACCAATCCAGCGGCAGCGACGGATGCAGTCCGCCTTGGATAAGGATTTGTCGTCCGCCGAGAGCGGCGGTTTCGGCAACTTTGCGGAGCAGTGTTTCGTCATCGAGAACATAAGCGTCCGGCGAAGTTTCCTTGCGAAAGAAGGCGCAAAACTTGCAGCCGCTGGTGCAGATGTTAGTGTAGTTGATGTTTCGTTCAACCTGATATGTACGGACTTTATTCGGATAGCGTTGTTCCGTTATTTCATTTGCCGCTTTGCCGAGACGAGGCAAATCGCCGGAAGCGAGCAATTCGAGTGCTTGCCGGGGAGTCAGACGTGTTGCAGCAATGTTCATAACGGCTATTTTATCCGCTCAAGCGGGAAAAACAAGAGCCGGAGTACCGGCTACAGGATACCTGGGTGTGCTCAAATAATTTCCTTTTTTCTGATACAATGCGTTGGTTACTTTTCCTCTTCCCCTCCTTAAGGAGTTTCAGAAAACGGCAATACCGGATTTGTTCTTGCGGTGCCGCTTTTTTCATAGCCGACGAAGTCCTCGGCATCGAAGATGATTATAGATTGAACGTTTGCGTTCCGTAAAAATTGTACTGCCTTGACAACACCCTTTCTTTTTGAAACAATATACCGATATTGTTTCTATTTCATTTTTTCACAATTCCTTTTGAAGGGACTTTTATGCAAACCAAACGACATTTCGAAAGACGCAGTTTCCTGACCGCAGCCGCAGCCGCAGCCGGTTTAACCGCAGCCGGCGGATTTACATCCGCCGCTCTTGTTGCCGACTCGACAAAACGGCAATTTACTTCAATTCAAAAATATACCGTCAAAGACCTTGAGAAGCGGAAACAACTAGTCGACTTTTTCGGCAAATGTTTGATTCCTGCTCTCAATGCCGGCGGCATCAAGGGCATCGGTATATTTATTCCGATGGAAAAAGAAGAAAAATATCAACTCAACGTTTTCGTTGTGATTCCGCATGCAAGTCCGGCATCGTTTTTATCAATGCGTCAGCAACTGCTTGCCGACAGCAGTTTCCGCAAGAACGGCGCGGCACTTTTCGATACGAACTCGAAAAACCCGCTTTTCACAGATTGTACCGCCGCCTTGCTGTGGAACTTTGCGTATATGCCGGTTATTGAAACGCATAATCTCGGCAAAGACAGAGTGTTCCAACTCCGCCGCTATCGGAGTTTCAATCTTGAGCGGCACAATGCTAAGATGGACATGTTTGAAGCAGGCGGCGAACTGCGGATTTTCCGTGAGACCGGCTTGAATCCGATTTTCTTCGGAGACACACTTTTCGGAAACAAACTGCCGAATCTTGCTTATATGATCGGCTGCGAAAATATGGAAGCGCATGATGCCGCTTGGAAGAAATTTATTGCGCACCCCGATTGGATTGTTCTCAAGGGCAATGCAAAGTACGCTGACACCGCTACGGAAATTGACAAGGTTATGCTGCTTCCTTCTGCGGAGTCGCAAATATAGATTTACAATGCAATGACACCGAGACACATAAAAGGTATTCGTATCAAGAATTACCGGGTTCTCCGCGACATTTCGCTGGGGGCGGTATTTACGCCGCCCAGCAGTGCCGATGTCAACGTGAAACAGACCGGTCGGCATAAACCGCTGCTGCCCTTGACAGCCGTTATAGGCAGGAACGGCTACGGAAAAAGTACTTTTTGCGATGCACTCGGTTTCATTGTTGATTGTCTGCGGATGGATGCCGAAGGCGCCTGCAATCTGCGCGGCGGCTTCGATAGAATCGTTTCCGAGAATTCAGATGAAATCCTAGAGTTTCAAATATGCTGCGGAAGTATTCAATACACACTTAACATAGCGGCTGACGAATTCAATGTACCATACGTTTTTTCGGAAACACTTTCACATACGCAGCAGAGATTTTTCGGCGGAAAGAATTCCGCTGCCGGTTCGATGAACTTTTTCGTCAAGAACGGCGAAGGCAAAGTCGTACTGCCGGATTCCAACGAAGTCAAAGACCTGCGTCTTGCCGACCGCCGGCAACTGGTGCTGGCGACACTGGGAAATCTGTCGCAGTTTCCCGACATCGTGGAGTTCCGCAACTTTTTGGACGGCTGGTATCTATGCTGTTTCGAACCGGATGAGGCGCGCAAAGCACCGATGTCGGGACCGCAGCGGCATCTAAACCGCACCGGCAGTAATCTCGCCAACGTTATACTGTTTTGGGAACGGCATCATACTGAACGGCTTCACAGTTTAACAGAACGGGTATTGAAGCCGGTACTCGGCATTACGAAAATTGAAACGCATACTATGGAAGACGGTCGGCTGCTTGTCAAGTTTTACGAACAGCATTCGCAGAAGCCGTTTTATGCGGCGCAGATGTCGGACGGCACTTTGAAACTCGTCGCTTATATGCTTTTACTGGGCGACCCTGACCCGCTGCCGCTAGTTTGTTTTGAAGAGCCGGAAAGCGGGCTTTACCATAAACTTTTCGCAACTTTCGTGGAGGAGATTCGCCGCCTGACGGAAGACGCAAAGAATTGTTCGCAGTTTTTCATTACGACGCATCAGCCGTATCTTGTCGATATGTTTTCGCCGCAGGAGGTTTATCTTCTGGAAAAGGGAACGGACGGTTATGCCCAGATTCGCCGGACGGATGAAGACCCCATTGTGAAAAGCATGGTCGAGGAAGGAATGACGCTCGGCGCGCTCTGGTGCAGTGAATATCTGGAGGATTAGTTTTGCGGGGGCTAGAGCGTTTTCAGATTTGGCGTGGACAAATTCCCGTCACCCCCGCGAAAGCGGGGGTCTAGAGAATGGACATGAACCCTTTACGTCTAGATTCCCGCTTTCGCGGGAATGACGAAAGCGAATTTCAGCAGTCCACACCAATTCCTAATATGCTCTAAAGCCGCCCGCCTCTTTAATTCTTCTCTTTAACTATTTCTTCTTTGACGGGTCTTCATAACTCCCCTGTCCGCCGATGGTTTGTTTGGGGTCAGCCAGCGGGTCATCCTTGTCACTCATACCGCTGCCGCTGCGTCCGAGACGCGGTGATAACTCCGTCAACTTGAGCGGCACTGCCTGACGAAAAACAACATGCCGGTTTAATTCTTCGTTGAAAGATGGATTAAACGACTTAACGGGTTTTATCGTTCCGATAACCACCGCTCTGTCAGCAGAAAAAATGCTGCTCATATCAAGATTACGTTGATACGAATGATGCAAGCCCGTTGAATCAAAACCGCCGAGAAGTGCGTGAAACGAAAATACCCGGGCGATGTAATCCAAATCGCTTGACTGCATGTTGTACGCCGCAAACTGTTGAAGACGCTGGTCTTCCAAAACACTCGGCTGTATCAGCAAATCACGGAGTTCCCGCCGTTTCGTCTTCTTTCCGACTTCGACAATCACACCAGATTTTACCGTTCCTAATTCCAAAACCCAGCGTCCATATACCAGCATAACGTTGTCCATTTCAGGATAACCCGCAAGCAGTGTCAATGTCCCGACCGGTATTCCTTCTTCATCGGCAAGCGAAGCGGTAAATCCAATTCTGTCTGCTGTCTGCCGTCTGCTGTCTGCCGTCTCTTCTGCCGTCTTATCGAACTGCCAACTCTGAGAAAAAAGTGACTTTGTAGAACGAACCTGAACCGGCATACTCCTGATTGTATCGGCAGTTAGACCGCCGGTATCATCATTTTTGTAAAATTGCTGATACGCTTTAGTCGTCCAAACATTCGGTGTGACGGTCTTCGGCGACATTCCGCCCAAGCCGCTGCCGGGTAATCCGTTCCATGAAATCAGCATATTCGATTTCGGTACATAGTTATAAATAAGAGACGAACCGCTAATCGAAGGAGCAGTTAAATCGAAAAGTTTATCTTTCGGCGAATACAAGCCCGTCCAAGTACTGCAACGAGATGTGTTGGTTGTTGAGTCATAGTCAAGCAGTGTCAATTCATTGAAATAGGTCTTGTTCGGGCGGTGCGCCATTCCTAAAAAATATGCGAGCAAGGCAAACAAAATTATCCACAGCGGAAATGTAACCCAAGTAAGCACCGGCTTTTTCAAAACTCGATGCACGAGAAACCAATCCGCAGGACCAACCGCCAGAAAATATACCGCAAGTATTATCAGAATAATGGAGAACGGCAAAATCTTTATGCCGTAAAATTTATCCAACGCGCTGCGGATTTGACCGGAGATGTCGTTGTATCCGAGTTGCAGAAGCGAACCGCTGCTGCGGACGGCGGATGTCTTCTCCGTATTCCATTGCATAATGTTGCGGACAAGCGTTGTCCGGTCTCGCCACACGGAAAGCGGTCTGCCGCTTAAATCGCCGCCGAAATAAATGATTAGTCCGAAACCGCGGGCGCAGCGGGAAACAAGCGGCAAATCCCTATCCTTCAGAAACACGATGCCTTCCGGTTCGGAAAAAAACGGCATATTCAAATACGGGGCTTCATCGGTACCGTTCATAAAAATCTGCCGCTTGCTTTCGCAAAACATTTCCAGAATGGAACTTGTCCGCATGTCCGTCATGCGTTCATATTTGCCCGGCAGAAAATAACGCAGCGGGGCATCTTCTTTTTCAATAAGTTCACCGGCGTTTTTACCGGCGCAGAATAATACTCTGCCGCCGAGAAGCAGCCATTGTTGTATCGCTTTGATTTGCGGACTTTCGGAAGTCAACCCCGCGAATTGTTCCGGCTCGGTAGTTGTGATAACAATGGTATCAACCGCTTCATAACCGTACCGTTGAGTCGGCAAATCGGCAACGGAATTGACCTTCACCAGCAGTGGTCGGCGGTCTTCACGCAGCGATAATTCTGCAACCGCACTCTGCAAGCCGATGTCCTCGTTGCCGATAATCAGATAGACGGGTCTTTCATTCGGCACGGGGGCAGAAAACACTTCGCTCTTTGTTGAAGCGGCAGAATGACTGAATGGATAAAACGTCCGCTCCGCCAGCAAATTGCCGCTGCCATCCTGCAATGCAACCTTCAGCGGTTCATTACTGCGACCGAATTTTGCATAACATTCGTGACGGTAAAATACTGTATTACCGTCAATCTTTTCAACTTTCGGATTGGATACATCGAAGCGGTATTCAATCGGTACACCGTCCGAATCAACTGACGAAAGAACGATATGAAAGTTTTCATTGATTTCATCGCCGATTTTTTTACCTTCGGGCAGCGGATAAACACATTGTATCGCTACCGGTGTCCAGAGTCCATTTTTGTAAATACCGTTCACACCAACACTTATCGTGTTGATATAAGCATATTCGCGCGGAGGTGCCGTTAACTGTTTTAAAGCGTAAGTATCCGCTGTCCCGAAAAGAACAACGGACAAAAACAGTACACCGGCAAGATACTTATAAAAACGGAACATACTGGAATCGTTTCGGGAATTACTTCATCATACGTAAAAGACCGCGGGTATAACCGACATTCTGCATCAAACCGGGGAGCGGGTCGTCCGCTTCTTCTTCCCATTCAAACGAAACAACGCGGTCATAACCAATTTGCTTCAATGCGGCAAGATATTCAGGCAGTGCCAAAACACCTTCGCCGCAAAGTGTACCGTGACCTTTCTGCGCCTTTTCGGTAATGTCTTTGAAGTGAAAATCGTGAATCCGGTCTTTGTAATCGAAAATCGACTTGAGAACACTGGCACCGATTCTTTCGGTATGTCCGACATCAATACAAAGTCCGACCCGCTTGTCGAACTTGCCGACTTTTTCAATTACGCTTTCCGGCGTGGGATAAACCTTGTCGCCGGGACCGTGATTGTGAATCGCAATGTAGATACCGGTCTCTTTGACTTTCTCTTCGACAAGCGGCAGCAATTCCGGCGATGGTGCGCAGACGATAGTGTTCATGCCTGCGGCTTTTGCATAGCGGAAAGCGTTGACGACATCTTCCGGCTTCTTCATATAAACGGTTCCGCAAGCGTAAAGATTGAGACCGGCTTTCTTACATTCTTCGGCGGCGGCGCGGCATTCTTCGTCGGTTGCGTCCATTTTCAAATGAAAGTCCTTGAAACATATGCAGCCTAATCTTGCTCTGACGCACATGCGGATTGCATTGGCGCGGTCAAATTTGCGGAATGAATATGAAGCCAAGCCCAAGCGGAACTTGACTCCGCCGGTTTCGCTTTCCGGTATTCCGGCGAAAGCAAGTTGCGAATTGAGGAAGGCTGCCCCCAAAATCGGTGCAGCAGCCGCTGCCTGTAAAAAAGAACGGCGTGATGAATTCATGATAACCTCGAAATAAAAGTTTGTTGAAAAAGTAGTAACGTAATTGTAGCAAAAAAGCGTAGGATTAAAATCCTACACCAACAGAGATGTTATCCCAAGCGATTTTTGAAATCCTCGTAATGAAACTCCCGAATAACATTGATATTGCCGCCCTTGACATCGCTGTCGCAGGAAACAATAGACGGCAGTTTCAATCCGTTAAACGAAGTATTTTTGCACATCGTGTATTGCGACATATCCGAAAATACAACACGGTCGCCGACCTTCAACGGCTTCTTGAAAAGATATTCGCCGATAATATCGCCGGATAAACAGGTCTTGCTGCCGATGATGTATTTGAAACGTCCTTCTTCAAGCGGCATGTCCATGTCGGAGGATTCAAGAACCTTGCGCGCTTTCAAAATGTCCGGCGTGTAAGGCATTTCAAGTACATCGGGCATGTGAGCCGCGGCGGAAGTATCGAGTATTGCCACGTCAATACTGGTCGGGTTTTCAATCACGTCCAGCACGGTCGCAACAAGATAACCGGTGTTGAGAACATGTGATTCGCCGGGTTCGAGAAATACATCGAGGTCATATTTCTTCCGAAAATCGGTAATGATGTCGCAGAGACCATCAACATCGTAGCCGCGGCGGGTTATGTGATGGCCGCCGCCGAAGTTTATCCATTTAACTTTCTTGAAGAATTTCTCGAAACGCTCAACGACTAATTCCAAGGTCCGAAAGAGAACGTCTGAACCCTGCTGGCACATTGTGTGAAAGTGAAGACCGTCAATTCCCTTGATTGAGTCCAGTTCGTTGAGTACTTCTGCTCTCATTCCAAACCTCGACCGGTTCGTGCAGGGATTGTAGATTTCCATTTGTACTTCGGAGTATTCGGGATTTATGCGGTAGCCGCAGTGAATTTTTCTGCCGGCGTTTTTGATTAGCGGATGGAACCGATTGAACTGTCCTTCTGAATTGAAAATGAGGTAGTCAACGAATGGCAAGACGGCTTCAATTTCCGCTTCGGAATAAGCGGGCGAATACATGTGAATCGTTTTGCCGAATTCTTCTTTGGCGAGGAACACTTCGTTGATACTGCTTGCGGCAACGCCGGCAAGATATGGTGCCATATCTTTGAATACCCCCCAAGTCGAAAATGCTTTCATGGCAAGCAGAATTTTGCAGCCGCTGCGCTGCTGCACATCGGCGTGTATCTGCATATTGCGCCGCAGTGCCGCTCTGTCGATGATGTAGTAAGGAGTGGAAATTTTGACCGAAGCATAATCAAAGGTGTGTTCCATCAAAGGACTTTCAAAAGGGCTGGAAGGATAAAAAACAAAATAGAATAGCGGATATTAAAGCACATTTTTCGGGAGGCTGCAAGGGCTTAATATCGGCAAGAGCAAAAAGTGCCAGTCAAAACAGTGAAAAAACGAAAGAGTGAATAGTTTTGAACGCTTGCGTCCCTCACTATTCACTCTTCACCAGACCTGTTCCATAACTGCGTCATTCCCGCGCAAGCGGGAATCTAGACGTAAAGGGTTCATGTCCATTCTCTAGCCCCCGCTTTCGCGGGGGGTGACGGTTACGGTCTACTATTCACTACAAACTTCTAGTCGAGTTTATAGCCGGCGGTATAAGCCGGTTTGATAAGGTCAGCAACGCCGGGTGTTTTCAAAGACGAGAGATTGGTAACCACCATATCTTTTGCGTTCCATTCAATTTTTTCTCCCCAGTCGCCTAATGCGCCGTCCGGTCCGCCTTGTGCAGCAGCCCAAACTGCGAGGTTTCCAAGAAGAATCGTTTCGGTAAGCGGACCGCCGCGGTCGATAAAGTTAGATCTGCAAATTTTCGGATCTTTCGCATAAATCGCGCGGTACAATTCCCACATATTTTCGGGGTCCATGCCTCCTTTTTCTTCCGCATAGTCGACTTCGAGGTTTTCCAGCGGCGGAAGGGTTTCGCCGTCTTTGGTGCGAAGTTCGTATTTTTGGCAGTAATCATCAGGACTGTAGAAAGCACCTTTTTCGCCTTCAATCAGCACGCCGCTGTCCGAAACTTTTTCAATCTTGTACGGGTCGAAAATTTCTTGCGGCGGCTTGTTGCCTCTCCGGTCGTACCACCAGAATGGAATCTTGCCCCGTTCAGCGTTTGCCGGAAATTCAAATTCGATAATCGAACTTGCGGGAAAACTGTCGAAGTCGTGACCGGTCGTCTTTGCACGAACCCAAGTCGGGTCTTTCAAACCGCAGGCATCAAACGGAACGGTGACTTGATGGCAAGCCATGTCGCCGAGCGCGCGGCTGCCGAAGTCCCACCAGCCGCGCCATTGGAACGAATGATAAATGCCGGGCCAAAATTCACGGAATTTTGCGGTTCCGAGCCAAAGTTTCCAATCAAGATTTTCGGTAGCACGTTGAATCTCGTTCTTTTTATCGATAATCAATTTTTCGGCTTCCGCCTTGTCCGCAATTCGGGCATTTGTATCTTTGACGAATCTGTCCATAGTCCAAGCGCGGTCGGGTCCCTGCGCCCAAACCGGTCTGTTCGACCAAACATAGACAGCCGTTACTTTGCCGATAACTCCCGCTTTTAGTTGAGCAATCGCCATACGGGAGCCCCTCAATGCGGAACCCTGATTTCCCATCTGGGTGCAAACGCCTTTTTCTTTCGCAACCTCTGCCAATTTGCGCGCCTCGTAAATGGTACGGGTGACCGGTTTTTGAGTATAGACGTGTTTTCCCATTCTCATTGCCATTAACGTGGGAGCAGCATGCATGTGGTCGGGAGTACTGATAGTAACAATGTCAATTTCTTTTTCGTGTTTCTCAAGCATTTCGCGGAAGTCGAGATACCTTGCCGACTTCTGATATCTTTCGCCTTTGCCTTTGCTTTCAAGACGTGACCTATCAACGTCACAGATGGCGATGGGATTGCCGAATCTTGCGGCGTTATCGCAATCGCTGCTGCCTTTGCCGCCGATACCTACGGCAGCGAAACCAAGTTTTTCATTAGGGGAATTGCTCGCTTCTTGAGCATTACCGGCAACTGCCATATAACCTACGCTGGTGATGGTTGCTGCCTTCAAAAAAGTACGGCGGGTGGTCTTCATAAAGAATACTCCTATGGAACGACTGACTGGAAAATGCTGACACGAACAGGACACTCCGGTTCGTCAATCAGCGGTAAAATACTGAAACGAATCTGCATTATACAGCATTTAGAAAAAAAATACAATATAGGAAAAATTTTCGGAAAAGAAAAATACGAGCGGCGGGTGATAACCCGCCGGTTTTGCTAATCTTTCGGAAATTGCGATTTCCGGCTTTCTTTTTCCATTGTATCCAAAAGTTTTTCGATTTGATTCGGCGTTATCGGAACCTGTTTTATGTGCGGAATAGGTTCGAAGAAACTGGAAGTCGGACTGTTTTCGTCCTTCTTACCGGTTTCCGAAGAACCATCGGCGGAACCGCTGCTCACTGCCGTCACTATTTCTTCCTGAAGTGCAGTCAGCCATTCCGGCATCTCAAAGCCGATGCCCATCGGTCCTTTGGCAAAATGTTCAACCAAGTCGTGAAGGCGGCGAAATGCTGTTTTTTGTCCTTCGCTATGTGCTTCCTGAATTGCTTTCGCAACCAAGCCGCACATTCTGTTAATCTGAAGCGGACGGACGAAACGTTCCTGAAGACGTTCATAGACACTCGGGAGCCACATTCCGTACTTTTCACTTAAGCGGTTATAAAGCCGAATATGTTCTTCCGCCTTATTGACACTCCGCCGGGCAATCACTTGTTCCCAAAGCATTGCCGCATCGACACAACCGCTGCGTATCAATGCATCGTGAACCCAATAGACCGGTTTCAGGTTCCACGAAACACGTTCATAACCGACTTGAACACGGAGCATATCAAGAAACATGAACAGTTTTTCGCCGCGGTCGGAATGAGTCGTTGTACTGTTGTAATCAACGAATTCAGTATAATTTTCGGCAACTACTTCAAAGATGGATTCAAGATAGGCGACAGCATCGTCCAGGTCAATCCGTTTCTTTTCGATGTCTTCGATGAGCGTTGCAGCCGTTTCGATTGAACCTTCGTCTTTCTTGAGCCGCATAAGGGACTCAAGATAATTTCCGACACCTTGATGAAGAACGGCACGAAGGTTGCCGAACCCCATGTATTGCTGCATAAAAATATCTTTTCCGTAACTCTGGATGAACTGTTTGATTTTATCCCAGTATTCTCTAACCATCAGTGATTCTACGCTTGAAATCCTTATCTGCCTGCTGTGTGAAAGCCAACTTTCGAGCAGTTGGTCTGTTAAGCGTTCCATACATCTGACGAGATGAAAATCACCGGAAACCCAATTTTTATCTTTCGGTTTTGCTTTCCATTCTTTGGAAGATATGGCGACACTTTGTGAAACAGCCCGGGTAGCGGTTTCCACGAGACGGTCAAATTCCGTGATAGACCCCGGACTGACAAGGTTCTTTTCCTCCATCGTCTTAACTGTTGATAAGACCTGAAACAATTCGTTAAGGAGACCGAGCCGCGGGGCGTATTGCATCAGCCGCATCATGGTTTGCTGAATTCTCCGGCAGCGGACGATGTCATTCGGTCTGCCGCCGCGGGAAGTCGGAACGTAAAGAATCGTTTGCCGCGAAAGAATCCTGAGCATTGCATTCCAGCGGCGTTTTGTCTCTTTCGTATTGCCTTGAAAGATATAATTGCAGACCTCAAGCGTTGACTTTTCCCAATTTTCGCTGACGTTTTTCCAGTATTTGGGTCCCAGATAGGATTCCATCACCATCTTTGCGTCACGGATTTCAACTTCTGTCCAAATAATCCGGTCGAGGAGAATTTCTTTTGTTCCGCGATGCCGGTCATATTCCAGCAGCGAGTCCGTTGTTGCTCTCGGCGGCGGCACTTTGTATCGGGCGGCTTTATCCAGCAGCGGCTCAAGTCCGCCGATATAAGACACGATTTGTTTTAACCAGCCGTCAGCATATTGAATGATTTCGGAACGCTGTACTCCAAATACTGTTGGTTCTTCCAAGGGGTCTGTTCCGTCCGATGTTTCACTGACAGGCGGTGCAGCCGAGGCGATTTTTTCTATCGTATATTTCCAAAGTTTCGCCATTGTGATAATGAACGTCAGACGTTCACCGATTCTGTCGGTTTCACCTGCGAGTTGCATTTCGTCTTCATCACGATAATTAGCGGGCTTGCCTTCCTGCATTGAATCCTCAACACCGTCATCGGTTGAATCATGATAAGTCACGCCGTCATACGCTGCACCGAAGGGGCTGTCTTCGTCATCTTCATTCTCCTCGTCCTCATTTTTTTCGTTAGGTTCTTTGTCTTCTTGTGCTGATAATTCATCAAGGACATCCAACAGTTCGGAAAATTCAATATCATCGTCCAGCATCATCTTGTGTTTTTTTCGCCGGTTATTATTGAATTCCGCCTCGGTTTCAAACAAACTGTCATCGAGATTCATTTCCGGTGCAGACCAATACTTGTCGGCGTTTGCTTCGATGTAATCGAAGAATTTTTTCGTCAATTCCCATTTTTGTTCGGGGGGGAGCGGCGGAAACACTTTGCCGCGTTTCTTCGGGACATCGCTTTCGCTGCCGTCGTCGTGTGAACGCCAGAGGAGTTCCATCCAGCGTAATGCAGTCGAGTGAAACGTGTAATCTCCTTCTGTCAGGGGAATTGTATCTGCCTTGCTCAGCCAGTGCATCATCAACGCCATTGCTGCAACGAGGTCATGCTGTTCCAACAGTGCTTCCGTCAGCAGAACAAACGCTTTCGTGGATTGAAACCGTTCTACATGCCGGCTCCAAAAAGCGATGTCGCCCCCTGCTGTGCCGGAGTTATGCCAAACCGCCAGGGCGGTAGAAACTTTTGCGGCGGACTCCCACGCTTCGGAACCCGAAAAACTGTCTAGACCGGAGACCTCTGTGCAGCCGTATTTGTCCCACCAGCCGGCTAAATCGCTCATTTTGTCGGACAAGTCCGCCTGTAAATCGCCGTTGCCCGCAGCTGCCGCCGATTTTTGCAATCGGCTGTATAAATCGAAAACGGTTTCCAGCAAGTCAATTAAATCATCAATCCGGTGGTCGCGAATTGTGTTTTCTACTGAGTGAAACAGCGAAAAGTTTCCGCCGAACCCCAAAATCGTCCAAGGGTCAACGATTGCGCCGCAGTCGATTCCTTTTTTAATCAAATCCTCAATTTTCGGAATATTTTCCGCCGCTGCCGCAAGTTGTCCTTCAGTGATGTAATGATGTGTTTCGGTTATAAGGCAATCGATGGCGGTAAGGATTCTTGTCGAAGCAACCTGAATTATATCGGTCTGTTCCTTTGCCGCTTCGTAATAACCCATTCGGGCGTAAATTCTTGAGATATGCATCCGCTGCAACTGGTCTGCTCTGCTTCTTGACAACTGCTTGTTGAGATTTTGCCGGCAGCCGCCGAAGGGCTGATAAAGCCGCTCATGTTCTTTATTGATACGCGGTTTCATCTTTTCCGGTATCTTCGTCAGCATTTGTTCATAAAATCTGTCGCGGTATTTTGCGATGACCGGCATCAGTGAGCCAAGCGAGGTACTGGAATCGTAAGTTGATGGAGTATCGCCGCAAACGCCGGAACCCATCAACATTGTACCGGCAAGGACAGCACCGGCTTCATAGAGCAGTTCGTCTTTTGGAATAACAGCGGCATCAGCATCGTCGCCGGTCTCTGCCAAAGTGAGTCGGCGCAGTATTCCTTCAAGTGTGACCTGATGGATAACGAACCGGGAATAATAACCGTCTTTGTCAATCGAATGGAAGTCCCAGATTCCGAAATGATAATTCGGTTTGCGGTTGACGGGATGGTCAAAGTCGTATGCTCTTGGGTCGAGAACGATTTCTTCTGCCCGATTCAAGTTGAAACATGCTTCGTACAATATCTGTGAATCGGTTTCCTGTAAAATCGCAACGGCTTTTTCGACAATGCCGCGATATTTCCCGTGTGCTGCCCCGACACCTTTGACGTAAAGCGGAATCGGCGCAATCCATTCGTGTTCGTATGGCTGATGTTTTTCTTCTCCTTCGAGAGTAGGAACGGGACGATAGCCGATGTAATCGTTCATAGCGGTAATTGTTTTCGGGACTATCCGCTGTATCTCCGTCCATGGCGGGGATTGCTGCAAGACCGTCTCGAATGTCTTTGCCAGAAAAAACGAATTGAAAATTAGTTCGTCTTTTTGGTGAAAGAGCAGTTCGCTGTGAAATTGCTTGTATTCCGGCAGAAAATTATCGCGGACGAGTTTTATAATCAGTCCTGCCTGGTCATCGGTTTTGAAGGTGCTGGACTCTTTCGAGAGTGCCGCTAGCCCCTGTTCGATGGTGTCAAGAACTTTCCGGTAGAGCGGTTTGGCGGCTTTTTTGCCGGTGCCGCCGTCTATATCGGTGAACAATTGGTTCATGGCGGCGAAGAAACGCGGGTTGCGGTTACCTGATGAAAAGTTCAGATAACCGAGGATATCCTTGATAAGTGCGGCGTGTTTCGCCGAATCGTCTTGTTTTGTCATATATTATGGTACCAGCCGCAGATGCCGAAAGGGAATCCAAAAATCCGTACTTTGTACTGTACCCTATAATTGCAAACTGTCCAGCGGTACGGGAGTTCGAGCGGCGGCGAAACCGACGCGCTTTATGGTCAGCGGTTTATCGAGCAGTGGAATTTCATCAAACGTTTCATGATTGATGCGGAACACGGCGGCTGGTTCAACACGGTGTCGGAGAGTGGTGAACATCCGCCGGGAAAACATACGAAAGCGAATATTTGGAAGACGGCGTACCACGAAACCCGCGCGCTGCTCAACGTTTCCGAAGGATTAAAACGTCCTTACTCAAATAGTAAATAGGAAGGAATTTTTGAAACTATCTATCAGCGGGGCTTCCACCGATAGATAACCACCTTTGCCTTGTAGTCGTCTTCGAGAAATATCACATACTCGCCGCTCTTTAGTTGATGAGCGGAAATGCATTCACGAATGTCTTGCAGACCAATTTCGCCGACGGTCTTCGAGTCAGGTTCCATCCAGCCAACCGGCGAAGCATCAGCAGTGCGAATTACTTCAACGCGGCCATGTTTAATACCATTGGTTTTCGACGAACCGGTGTAGGGAACAAACATGTAATCACCCGCAATGTCAAAACACATCGGTTCGCAGGACTCATGTCCGCTGGAGCCGGCAACATACGGCATCACTGTCCGCCAGCGCAATTTGCCTTCGGTGCTGCCCGGATTGTCTCCTTTGAGAAAATTATCATATCGGGCAATGACCGGTCCCATCGGCTTCCAATGCTGGTTTTTATGCTCCACGCCATCTACCGCCGCACAACCGCCGAGATACAATGTGTCCGTCTCCGGGTAGTAACGGATACGCTTCACCTGACGAAACTCGGCGGGATGCGGGAACGTCAGCATGTTTTCGAATGTCCAACCGTTCAATGTGTACGCAAACCGGCGGATTCCCTGTGTTTCGCTCGCCCGCCAAACGTTGCAGTCCGAATCAACCCACCAACCCTGGGCAGCCGGTTCATTCTTGCCGGGGTGGTTAGTAGAAAAACGGTTGCCAAATATGAACTCGCCATCTTCCCACGGTTTGTTGTAATCATTAGTGTTGTAGGTTTCTCGGCTAAAATTTGGTCTTTTCCCGGCGAAGAATGCGTATAAGTATGCCATTGTTTCAACCGTTCTCCCGCCAATTTTCACACTCTGTGATAGATCAAACACTTGCATCCATTGCGAGTTCATGTCACTTACAAAGAGGAACGAGTGTCCCAAATTGCTTCGTACCCAAACGCCCGCCGAATCCTTAACATCAAATCTGGAATCAAGATGACCTAAGTGAATCGGCATAGTGGTTGTCCCGATGAACGACCATTCCTTACCGGGTTCCGTTTGAGACCAGTCGAGTTTGAATATCTTGTCCTTGGTGTATGCAATCGTTTCATTGTCGGGATCTAGCGTTGCACAATCAATGAAGCACAGCCCGAAGAGTCGCCAACGGAGTTCGGCATCGAGAAACCGTAGAACATAATCGTGCTGTTCGGAGGCAGGTACTTCCTTTTCCTTGCCTGTGAGTTTATAGGATTCCAGTACCGCCCCACCGCCGTTTGTTGAAAGGTCTTGTGCGATATACAGATTTCCCGCCGCATCACAGCCGATGGCTTTTACCGACGTGCGATTGTGGAAACGCAAATCGCAGAATTCTCCCCACCGACGCGGTTCCATATAAGCGTAACCTATCAGTTTAACCGAGTGTTTATCATCTGACCCTCCAAAAATTTCGGGGGACAAAACAAAACAGTTGTCCTCTTCCTGCCACGGTAACGACAGAATGAAATTACCATTGAAAACATACATCTTATTATCAGGACCAAAACAGAATGGTCCGATTGCAGAGTGATGCCATTCCTCTGAAATGCGACCTTTCAATTTCTTGCCATTGGGATCAAACTGCGAGATAGTTGGACTCCTCCGTAGTGGATGGGGAAACTTTCCTTCGACCGTTTCCAAATGATAAACCCAGATATTGCCATTCTTATCGGCGGCAATTTGTCCCGGCTCTGTGAAGCCGTGTGAGGTTAAGTCCCAGTCGGAGAGTTTCAGCATCGTTTCCGCATCATAGATTTCGACACGATTTTTCAGCGGATTACTGACGTAGAGCCGGTCATTGGCTGCCCAGAGACCGGTGATGGCACCGGGACCGTCAATGCCGCCGCCGACAGGGACTTCGTTGATGACTAAAAAGGACTTCGGCAGTGTGTCTCCTTTGCCTCCTTTGCCGTGTTCAAACTGCGCGCCTTTGGTAAAATCACTGCGTAAACGCCGGGAAATGCCGTACCAGTCGAACCCCTTCGGAGGCCAAGTTCCTGCGTCGTTGAGTCCGCCGCTTTCGTTATTGCCCATTAGAGCGATAAAGACGTATTTGTCGTTGACGGCGACGGCTTTTCCGCCGTTGAATCCCCAGCCATGTGTATGCATGGCGGCTCCCAGCATTTTACCGTCTTTGTACATCATGCAATTTCCGCCTGCTTCTTCCCAGGGGACGTTTGTATAGACGGTTCCGTCGGGCGTGACTTGCATAGCGGCGATGTCTTGCTGCACCCATTGTCCTTTGCTCCCCTGCCCGGCATTACTGTCGGAGTTGAGTCCGCCGTAAGTGTTGCCGAGCCAAGAGGTTCGGTAATCCAACTGTTTTGCCCCATTCGGCGCAACTACCTCTGCAAAAAGAGATACTGCTGTGAAAAACGAAATTGCTATAGTGAAGATTGTACGCACAACTACTCATACGATGATACGGAAAACTTCATTCTATCATACATTAGAGAAGAAACGCTGTGAACACTGCCTTTCCAGCCAAGCCGGCGGCAAGCCCGCCCAGCAGCGGACCGACCACGGGTATCCATGAATAACCCCAATCGGCATCCCTCTTGTCCTTTATCGGACAGAGCCAATAAGCAATTCTAGGTGAAAGGTCGCGGGCAGGGTTCATCGCATAGCCGGTAGTACCGCCCAATGCCGTTCCCATAGCGAGAATAATCGCCGCAACAGCGATAGGTCCCGGAACAGCACCCGGCGGAGCATAAGCCACCGCACCGAGGATAGCAAATATAAGCAGAAACGTTGCCATAAACTCGCTGATAAGGTTGTCAATCGGACTCCGTATTGCCGGTGCGGTACAGAACACGGCAAGTTTTGCGTCCTTGTCTTCCGTCACATTAAAATGAGGTCGGTAGAAAATGAAAACGAGGATACCGCCGACTACTCCGCCTGCCATTTGGCAGCCGATGTATCCGGGTACAGTTGCCCACGCAAAATTGTTTCTCATCGCCATACCCAGAGTTACCGCCGGGTTAAAATGCGCCCCGCTCATTGCTCCGAACATCATGACCGGTACCATGACCGCAACCATCCAGCCCAGTACAATGACAGTCCAGCCGGATCCGTGCCCTTTGGTTCCTTTTAACACGACGTTGGCAACCACACTGTTTCCGAGAAAAACCAGTATCATGGTACCGAGAAATTCACCTAAATACGCTTCCATAATAATCTCCTGTGTTTGAAATGGCGAGTGGTGAGTTGCGAGTGACTAGCAAATACAACCACTGCTCGCTACTCGTCACTCGCTACTCGTTACTATTTTTCCCAACCGAACGAACGTTTAACTGCTTCTTTCCAACCGGCGATGAGTTTTTCTCTCACGCCGCCGCACATTTGCGGCGAAAAAGTCCTATCGACTTTAACATTGTTTCTAATATCCTCTTTATCAGTATAAAATCCTACCGCAAGTCCGGCAAGATAACATGCGCCCAAGGCAGTACTTTCAATCACTGCCGGACGGATTACATCAACGTCAAGAATATCGGACTGAAACTGCATCAGGAAGTTATTCGCTGCCGCTCCGCCGTCAACACGTATCGCTTTCAAGGCAACGCCCGCATCGGCTTCCATCGCTTTGATGACATCGAAACTCTGATAAGCAAGGGACTCAAGGGTAGCACGGATAAAATGTTCTTTCTCCACACTTCGGGTCAAACCGACAATAACGCCGCGGGCATACTGGTCCCAATACGGTGCGCCCAATCCTACAAATGCCGGCACTACATAAACGCCGTTGGAATCCTCAACCTTAACGGCATACGTTTCCGTGAACGCTGCGTTGTCAATCAACCGCAGTCCGTCACGGAGCCATTGTAT
>WRCR01000004.1 GCA_009783865.1 Planctomycetaceae bacterium
CGCATGGGATACAACCACCCTTGCACCTGTCGGCGGACTCTATTATGATTGGTTTTTATCCGCTCATCCGAAACACTTCACCGCATACACATACGGCAATAATTTTAACGCCCGTGCAAGTATTGGATTCGACTACTCTAATTTGTTCGGCAATTCCGCTATCGCGTTTGACCCGCTGGGTAATAATATCTCCAACCTCGACGGTGGTGCACAATTGGAATACAATCCATATCTGTTCAATCCGTATGACGATGTACAGCCGGGAGTAACTCAAGCCAAGCCGTTCACGGTAACGGATATAGAACCTCTTCTGCGTTCCTTCGGCGATAAAGGTTACGACATCTATTTTTATAAGCCCGAATCCCAGCGGATAAGGACCTTGATTGACGGAAATACAAGTTCAAACGATTACATTAACAAGTTAAGCGAGTGGCGGCAGGTATTAACGACCCGCAGTTCCGACATTCCCGCACCGAGCCGATTGACCAAGGACAATACCGGCAACAGCACCGGTCTGCTTGCGGCATTGTATGGTCCTAGCGGTAAAATTGAAATTAACGGCACCGTTCCCGCTGCTCTTCGCAACATCGTTGCAAGATTGTTATCAGGAAACGGCATTAATCCCAATAAGTTCTCATTGCCGCCGTATGCTGATTGGGTGCAGAACCCGCCAGCAGGTGACCCAAATGCGTTATTGAAGGAAAAAATGAAGTTCGCCCGCGACTTGTTTTATCTCGTGATGATACTGCGCTATGACGAATTCTTCATAGACGTAACGAACGACACAGATATAATGCTCAACGAAGGCGGGAAAATGACAAGAAAAGAAGCCATCAAGCGGGTCGCTCAATGGGCGGTCAACGTGGTTGACTTCTGCGATAACGATGCCATCATGACACCGCTGGTCTACAGCACAAATCCGTTCAGCAATGTTATAAATGACACCGTTATAGATGCTTTTATAAATGGAACCGGCGTTTTCAATCCGACTACTCCGACATACAATACTAACTACGGCATTGTCTGGGGAATGGAAAATCCTGAAGTGGCAATTACTGAAACACTTGCCGTTCATAACCGCCGCGTTGCGGATTCGATTAAGGAATCCGGGACTGATGATGTACCTGATATATGTACGACATGCAACAAAGATAAGCGACGGCTCAGTCCTGATTGTTCTACTGCCGGCGTTCACGATACAACCTTCGACCAAGTGCTGATACCAGAGGGGTCCCTGTTTATCGAACTTTACCGTAACGGCAATCCAAACCGAAAGTGTCTGCAAGATGATGGAATGTACTTAACAACTGATTACACCGGGACACCAAATCCCGCTTACCTTGATAACGGCGGTCAATTAGACCTTGCTGCTCAGACAACAGGAAATTGTCCAATTTGGCGGCTGGTTATTGGCAGTAAGGGAATAGGTACGGTATCGGTATCCACAAATTGGTCTGCAAGTACAACGAGAACACATGACGCTCTTGCCCAAGCCGTAAGCGATACCACGGGAACTTATTCGTTCCAGCCGAAGAAACAATTTCCCGGAGCAGCCGATGTAAATGTAGACGGCTGCGATATTGAGCCTGAACGAATTATCTGGTTCGGCGCGGCACCGACACTTGGTGCAGTACCATTTTTTCCTACCTCGCCGAATATAGAAAGATACTCTTTTAGTACGCAGGTTACTGCTGCATTTCCGTCAGAAAAACGGCTTGCGATGCGGGCAAATTCGTATCTGGTCATTGCGCCGCGGCTCTTCACTTCATTTCAATCAAAACCGGTTGATGGAACAACCGTAAAAACCTTCGGAACCCCTTCAATGATTCCCGGAACATATATTGACTTGACCAGTGCTGCATCATTCTCAACACCGGAACTGGGACTTGACACGAGCAAACACAAGGAACCTACGGCTGTTGCCATAGCGTATGCTCGTCGGCAATCCAGTCTTACTGATTCTATTCTCACCTGGTGGGATACAGTACCGACTGGAAACACGTGGGCAAATGATGGTACTATGATGGGATTTGGAATTAATGTCTCTGAACCACTGCCGAATGGACAATACCTAACGACTTCTCCGCTTTCGTATTACGTGCAGCCGACCGTTGCTGCAGCAACAGAATTAAAAAGCAAACTGTGTAACTCCAACATTATGCTTACTTTTAACTTCAATAATGGATACAGCGGTACTGACGCAGCCGTTCCAACGACAAAAGGCGGCACCGAATTGAGCGCATACGGCACGATACCGTGTTATAAAACAATAATGCTTCAACGGATTGCCGACCCAAAACGAAATTATCATCCGGTTATCAATCCTTATATTACGGTTGACTGGAATATGATTGACCTGCACGTCATCAACAGCGAAAAAGACGCTAACAGCGAAATAAAAGACGAGGATGAACCCGGTATTGAAAAAGGTACGCTGTACTTTACGTCGCGGCAATGGGGTTATACCGGTGCCTGTGAAAAAAATCGTCCGAACCTCTGGACACGATGTGTTGACCTTGACGGAGTTGATAGTAATCCTGACTACGCCGGATTGAGTATAGTCAGTGAAAGAAAAATTGATGATGTCAAAGATATTAAGTTTGAGGATTTAACACTCGGTTATCTGAATAAACATAAACATTTAACCGCAGCGGCATCATTTCCGTCTCCGCTTGATTCAGCGTTATACAAAGGCGCACCTGACAAGGCGTTTATGCACTTCCCCTGGTATGACGCGCCGCTTAACAATTCTTACGAATTGATGCTGGTGCCGTCCTGTTCGCCGGGACGCTTCGGCGTTGAATTTGAAGATTCAGAAGAAACAGATTGGGCAACTAATGGTTCTTCACTCGGCGGAAAGGACGCAAAATTCCGGCAGGAAACCAGCGACATCGGGATGTATTTCAACTACTTCGACAGCAGTACAAATTCGTTAAACCTTGCTGAACTGTTTGAATGGATTCGTGTTCCGTCCAAGTTTAACTGTTCGTATAAATTGACAAACGGTGTTATACAGACACCGTATTATACTGGACGAGAGCCGGGCAAGATTAATATTAACACGGCAAACGAAGCGGCATGGAACGCCTTGCGGGAAAGCGCAAGCCGAAATCCGCTGCCGGATTTTGAAGAATTAAAAAAGAAACGTTCCGACGGTTCAGACGACAACTTCGCAACGCCGTTCAGAAGCCCAAGCGGTTTTGACCCTAATACCGACGAAACTGTCGGCGGCAACGCTTCGCTTTTCGGCGAAAACACCGTCGGCGACGACACGTTTCTTGGCTTGAGCAAAGACAAAAACGACAACTGGCTTGCGGCAACGCAGCCGATGCTGCAACTCGGCGATATGACGACAACCCGTTCTAACGTCTTTGCCGTCTGGATTACAATTGGATTTTTCGAGGCGGAGGAAGACAACAGTAACATCAACATTCCGGTAACTATTGTGGACGGCGTAGAAAAGAGATACAAACTCGGCAAGGAAAAAGGTCTTGACAACGGCACCGTTAAGCGTGGCAGAGCGTTTTACTTGATTGACCGCAGTATTCCGGTAGGATTCCGCCGCGGCGTGGTCTTCGAAAAATCAGAAGGCAAACCGCAATATAAGGACGTTATCCTGAAGGAAGTAATATTGGAATAAAACGGCACAATACGAGCGGCGGGTGATAACCCGCCGGTTAGTCCTGCCTTGCATCTTCCGAAAAATACGATATAATATTCTCCGTTGAGATTCATCTTTTTATGAAAGGGTTTTACCATGTTTAAGAATTTGTTTGTTTCGTTTGCCCTAACATCGGTTTTAGGGTTCGGTCTTGTGCTTCTGTCCGGTTGCGGCAGCAGTGTCGCTTCACCTTCCGCAAAAGACGGCGCAGGTAAAAGCGGTTCCGCCGCTTCCGGCAGTTGTTGTCCGCATTCACAAGCGGCATCGGAAGCGAAAGAAGATGCATGCTGTCCGAAGGAGGACTCCTGTCCGAAAGAAGAAAAATGCTGCTGCGCCGAAAAATGTGAATGCTGCGACGCTTGCAAAACCGGCGGCGAATGCAAATGCGAAGATTGCAAATGCTGCGAATGCTGTAAGAAAAAGAAGGGCGAAAAGAAAACCGAAAGCACCGCCCCTTGAAAAAAAAGCAGGAATTGTTATAATTCCTGTTTGACATTTCAATTTATGCTTCGCCGTATCGTACAATAGATAATAATAAAAATGGCAAGATTTTCCAAAAAATCGAAATTCAAATTCCGCAAACGCACTAAAGCGAAAGTTCTCGGCAAGAGAAAAGACCCGCTTGCAGTTGACGGTGTGCGTCCGCGCCCGATGTTCGTTGACTACAAAGATGTCGAATTACTAAAACGGCTGACTTCCCGGCAAGGTAAAATCAGCAGCCGCCGAAAAACCGGCTGCTCCGCTGCTAGTCAACACGCCGTTGCCGCCGCTATCAAACGCGCAAGATTCATGGCTCTGATGCCGTACGTTGCGGATTAGAGCGTTTTTGGATAAATTCCCGTCACCCTCGCGAAGGCGGGGGTCTAGAGAATGGACGTAAACCCTTTACGTCTAGGTTCCCGTTTTCGCGGGAATGACGAAAGCAAATTCCAGCAGTCCACACCAATTCTTGATATACCCTAGAACTCCAATACTTTTGTCACATACTCAAGAATCGCTTCCGGTGGGGACTGTTTCGTCAAGTCCTCCGGCAGCGGTATGTAGGCACATCGGTCGTCCGTTGTCCTGACTTCATAAGCATTGCGCTTCAACGCTTTTGCTAACTCGTCAAACTTCGTTTCCGAAACATACTGCAAAACGAGATAACCGCTGTCATTGCCGATGCCATCTTCCAAACGCACAGAACGAATCCGATACCGATGCGCAAGAACCCGAATCTTCGACTGCTGCAATAACCGTTGCATCTCAATCGGCGGCGGTCCAAACCGGTCAACGACTTCCGCCTGTAAATCGCTCCACTCTTCAAGCGTTGCAGCCCGCGTCAATCGGCGGTACAAGTCAATCTTAAACCGATGGTCGGCAACGTACTTCATCGGTATCAATGCCGTGCCGGGCAAGTCAACCTGTACATCCACTGTCTCTTTCGGTTTTATACGTTTCAAAGTCCGCACCGCCGTTTCAAGAAATTGACAATACATCTCATAACCGACCGCATTGATGTGTCCGCTCTGCTGCGTTCCAAGAATGTTGCCTGCGCCGCGGATTTCCAAGTCCCGCATCGCTATGTGAAAACCGCTGCCGAGATGTGCATATTCCTCCAAGGCACGCAAACGTTCTGCCGCAACACTCGACAACATCTGCGTCCGGGGCAGCACCAGATAACAATACGCCTGATATTTATCCCGCCCGACACGACCCCGAAGTTGATGCAAGTCCGCCAAGCCGTATTTGTCCGCCTCATCAATGAAAATCGTATTCGCATTCGGAATATCAAGTCCGCTCTCAATGATGGTAGTACTTATTAACATGTCGAACTTATGTCCGATAAAAGCGTGCATCACATTTTCAAGTTTATCGTTTGACATCTTGGCGTGTCCGATACCGATGCGGCACTCCGGCACTATGTGCTGTATCCGCTGCGCAAATTCTTCAATATCGCTAATCCGGTTGTGAACGAAATAAATCTGTCCATTGCGGTTCAACTCCCGCAGAACGGCATTGCGGATAATATCGTCATTGAAACGTATAACCCTGGTCTCGACCGCCAATCGGTTTTCAGGCGGCGTTTCGAGATTTGAAATCTCCCGTATCCCCAGCAGCGAAAGATGCAGCGTGCGCGGTATCGGTGTCGCAGTCATCGTCAGCACATCAGTGTTCGCACGATATTGTTTCAATCGTTCCTTGTGCGCAACTCCGAAACGCTGCTCTTCATCAATCACGACCAAACCGAGTTGCTTGAATTTCAAGTCTGCCGTCACAAGACGATGTGTACCGATGACAATATCAACTTTACCGCTTGCAATCTCTTCGATGATTTGCTTCTGTTCCAACTTCGTTTGAAAGCGTGAAAGAGTTGCAATCGTCAGCGGAAAGTTTTTCATTCTTTCCGAAAAAGTTCTCGTATGCTGCTCCGCTAAGATAGTCGTGGGAACCAGCACGGCTACCTGATAGCCGGAGTCAACTGCTTTAAACGCCGCCCGCACCGCAACTTCGGTCTTGCCGAAACCGACATCGCCGCAAAGCAATCTGTCCATCGGTCGGGAACGTTCCATATCCTGCTTCACCGCTTCAATCGCAATAAGTTGGTCGTTGGTCTCCCGAAACGGAAATGCAGCGTCAAACTCTTTTTGCCAATCGGAATCCGCCGCAAACGCAGTGCCGGGCAGTGCTTCCCGATTCGCCTGCAATTCAATCATCTCCTCTGCTAAATCGAAGACCGCCGCTTGAACATCCTGCTTTTGCCGCTGCCATGACTTGCCGCCGATTTTCGCTAACTTCGGTTTGAACTTCGCACCGGCAACATATTTCTGCACAAGCGCAATTCTCGAAAGCGGAACATATAAAACCTGATTGCCGTCAAACTCAAGTTTGAGATTTTCTTCTTCCTGCTGTCCGTTCTTCATCAATTCAATGCCGCGATACTTCGCAATGCCGTGAGCAAGATGAACAACATAATCGCCCGGCTGCAAATCGAGAAACGAATCAATGACTTGTCCTAAGTGCCGCCGTTTCGGAACGCGCACATCATACCGCTCAAACAATTCGCTGCTGCCGATGATGATAATATCGCCGGTGCTGTCCTCCGAAATAGTTTGGGACAACAGCCGAAAACCCTTTGTAATATAACCCGTTTCAAAGAACAGCCGTTTTTCCAACGCAGGTTTCAAGTCCGCAAAGAGTGCGGCGAAACGCTGTGTTTCCGTGTCAGTCGGACAAAGCAGAATGATTCTTTCGTTCTCCAGCAAATTGATTTCGCGGCGTACACTTTCAAGTTGTCCGTGAAGACGTTCCACACTCATCACCGGCAGTCGGCAATGCTCCTCTTCGATGCCTGCCGAAAGATTGGAAACCGTCAAAACCGGATGCGTCAGCAACTCCTTCAGGACACCGGAAACAGTCGGCAAAGACGGCGGATTATTATACCGCTCAAGTTCCTGCCGACCGCTCTTTTCCAACTCTTGCGGTTCGAACAGCAACACCGGCGCATCAGACGGAATATAATCGAAGAACGAAGCACCGGCGGCTTCTTCCGGCAATATCTGCGTAAAAGAAATTTCGTCGACACTGTCAAGCGACCGCTGCGTTGCGATGTCGAAGCAGCGAATCGATTCAATTTCATCGCCGAAGAATTCAAGTCGCACCGGCTTGTTCCATTCGGGGGCAAACAAGTCGAGTATGAAGCCGCGCACCGCAAACTCGCCGGGCAAGTCCACCGCTGTTGTCGGATGATAACCGCCGCTGACAAGAAACCGGCGAAGCGATTCAAGAGAAACCTCTTCGCCAACTTTCAATGTATGCAAGCGTTGCCGCAGCAACTCCGGCGGCGGACAAGGATGCAGCAGCGCAGGTAATGTTGTCAATATAACTGCCGTTTCCGGCAATAAAGAAACCAACTGTTTCAAACAATGCAGCCGCTGTCCGAAACTATCATCGCCGAGAACAAAAATGCTTGACTCGGTTTCATCTTCGCCGCTTGATGCTGCCGATAAGAAATTCTTCGGCAAGTTATCCAGTGCCGGAAAGAACAGAATTCCGTTTTCCTTGTTATCTTGTTTGCCGAGAAAAAGCGTCAAGTCATCGGCGAACTGTTCGGCTTGTTCCTGTGTTGAAACAGCAATCAAGAGCGGGGCTTTCTTATGTTTCGTTTTTGCAGCACTAACAACGGAAGCGGCAAATAGAGCGTGAGAACTCCCGACCGCTCCGTCAATGGACACCGGTTTGCCGGACAGGAATGTTTCAACGGAGCGGGTTAATGGTTGATAACGAAGTAATAATTCCGGCAGCATCGCCGCCGTCAGCGTCTTGGAAAAAGACATGTTAATACGCCGGATTATAACAGATACGGACGTGTCTGTAAATGTTTTTACCGTACTTCGATTTCATACCATACCGTCTTATACTTCGGGGAAATTTCGATTTTCGTTTTGCCGTCAGCGGTTTTCACAACCGGCACCTCCGTTTTACGGCTGCCGTCCGGTGCTAATGCGAAACACTTCGTCTTGTCAACCGGTGAGGGCAAAACAATTTCTGCCTGAATACCTTCGGCTAATATCGTGCCGTTTCCCCAATCGGAAAGCGTTATGGACTGCGCACCGGTTTCCACTACTTTCATGTTTTCGTTTTCACAATAACCGGTTGCCGTTAGAAGGATATTCGATTTATTCTTACCGTCAAAGCCGGTTCCCTGCCGTGAAGTCAGCGAAACGGTAGCCCAATTCAATTTCGTTTTTCCAATGGTAAGCGAAACATTGCCGAGTGAAATCGTCCGCTCCTTCGGAAAGCCGATGAAGAATTTCGTGTTCGCGGTATTTGCCGTCCAATAAGGAGCAGCGGCATCTTCCTTGTTCCAAGTCAATTCGCCGGTATCGCTGACGATAACATCGCCTTCGATTTTTTCAACGGCATCCGGGTCAGCAGCATTTTTACCGTCAAGCGAAATTCCCGTTCGATGAATCACCGCAAGCCGTCTGTCAAACCCGTTGTTGGCTATACTATAAGCAACGGTATTGAAAGACGCTAACCGCTTCCAAAAGTCATCTTCGTTATATTTTGCGAAGACAGTTTTATTTGCCGGTTTGACATCGCCGCGAAGGAACATTGCCGCACAAGCCGGAAAATGCGCCAACACATCGGTTCGCGCTATGATACTGAAAAAGTAGGTGTTCCGCAGCGGTTCAAAGTCGCGACTGTGATTATAAGTGTATTCAAAGACACCGTCCCAATCCTGCAATGCGCCGTAAGCACGCAGGAACGGCTGTCCTTCCGCTCCGTAGAAGTTCGGGAACGGATGATTATATTCGCTGACCGTGAACGGCTTTCCCGCTACTCTTTGAGTTGCCATTCCGATGATACAGGATAAAGAGCCAACCAGCGAAGTATTCGTTATTCTCCAATCCTTGCTGACGGGACTCGGATGGCACCAATAAGCATGGTCATCGACGTAGTCCAACGCCGCTTGTATCGCCGTCGGACTATAGCCGAGTTGCGTGCCGGAAATCATCTGCTTTGCGCCGACTTCATTTCTAATATATTTCTGCATTCCTGTCCAGTAATTCATTTCGGTATCGTACAGGAACTCAACGAAGTCCCGCTTTGCCTGCGTGCTGATACCGCCGCGTGCCGGTACGTTAGGTATCGTTTCGTCTTCCAGCGAACCGGTCAGAGCAAACGCTGTTGAAACGCCGGTTTGCAGCGAAAGGTCGTCAATTTCGTAAGTCCCTTCTGTGAAACGGGTTATCTGAATCTGCGCTTTGTCAGAATCATCTGCACCTGTAAACGGAATCTCAAAGGTCTTCCAATTTTTTCCGACGGTGATTGTTTGGTGCGCTCCCAGCGATTTCCAGCCGCCTGCCGATTCAGCGACTGCTAAACCGAGAACAGCACTCTCCGGTGTTCCGGTAGTGCGGATTTTGAATTTCAATGTGTAGGTTTCATCTTTTTTAATCTTGACGCTTCGGAACAGTTTCGGGAAATACTCCTCACCTTTTTTTGCAACGGTAATTTTCAGAACACCGTTTTCAGATTTCGCATCCGCTTTTGCGGAGGACAATGCGAATATCCATTTTTTGCCGTCAATTTTGATTGGTTCATCAAAACCATTAAAACTCCCTTCTGGAACCTGTTCGTCTCGCAGCGGTTTCGATTCCCATTTCCATGCATCTTTCAAGGCGGCGGTATTCTTATATTTTTTCTTCAGCCAGTTGTTCCATTGTTTCTGTAGTTCTTTTTTATAGCGGTCAGCCAAATTGTCAATTCCTCCGCCGCGGTACATACTGAAAAGAGCGTTTTCATTATTGATTTCGATAACGGCGATAGAAGGTTCATTTTTGTAAGCAATGCCGGTGTATGGATTTACGTGCGTCAGTAATTCTTTCGCATATTCTTTTTGGAGGCGTATCATTTCCGGTTCGAAGTTATCGAGACCTTTGTCCATACCGGGTTTGGGTCCTTCAAAGCCGTCACGTTTGTCCCATCCTCTTGCAACGTGAAGGTTCATATTGATATAGATGCCCTTCTTTTTCAGGGCAGCGATGAGGTAATCCTGTTTATCCCGCTGTTTCGGGTCAAATTTTTTCTGCGTTTCGGGGTCATCGGCAATGATTCCCTGCAAATCCGGTGTCATGAAGTTGCCGTAATAGGCATCGAAGTAGTGCAGCCGGACGCAGTTGATTCCGAATCGGGCGAGGCGTTCTGCAAGTTTGTCGGATTGTTCGTGTTCAGGAAAGTTTGCCGGTCCCGTCAGGTTGGTTGCGTGAAGGCGGATTCTTCCGGCATCGTTGACGAAACTTCCGTTTTCAATTCGGACGAAACCGTCTTTGCCGGCAGGTGCGGAAAGCAGATGTTGCATGCTCGTCGCATTGTCCGCTCCGCCGTAGGAAATCAAAAACGGAAACATTACGGGTTCTTCCGCATAGAGAACCGGTGCAACAAGGAAGAGGAATGTCAGGAAGAAAGCATTTTTCATGATTTTAACTCCGAAAATGGTATTGTTAAATTAGAATGGCAAGACAAATTATGTACAATAACAGCGAAAAGTCAATATAAGCAGTCGTTATATTGCAGCGGGCTAAACAACTGGATTATCCCTCTTAAACATGATAAAATTACTCCTCGTTTTGGAACTCCACTCATATTAAACAGAAAAACAATGCTAGTACTTGAAACAAATCTTTCAGGTAAAACCCCGAAACGCGGAAAAGTCCGCGACATTTACACTTTCGACAACTGCGGCGAAAGCGGCAGCGAAGCCGTGCTGCTGGTCAGCACAGACCGAATCAGTGCCTTCGATTGGGTTCTGCCGACCGGCATTCCAGATAAAGGTAAAGTGCTGAATCAAACCGCCGAATTTTGGTTTGACTTCCTCGATGTGCCGAACCATGTTATAACCACCGATGTCCATAAAATGCCGTTTCCCGAAGGAACGGATTTGACGCAATTCGAAGGGCGTTCCACACTCGGAAAGAAATGTAAAGTCGTGCCGATTGAATGTGTGGTGCGCGGCTATTTGAGCGGCAGCAGCTGGAAAGAATATCAACATAACGGAGCCGTCTGCGGTATAAAATTACCCGCCGGTTTGAAGGAAAGCGATAAATTGCCGGAACCGATTTTCACACCGGCAACCAAAGCGGAAACCGGTCACGATGAAAACATTTCGTTTGAAGAAATGGTAAAAATTGTCGGACAAGAAACGGCGGAAACACTTCGGAAAAAATCGCTCGACATTTTCAAACGCGGGTCGGAATACGCTCTTTCCAAAGGAATTATCATTGCGGATAACAAGTTAGAATTCGGCTTTCTTGACGGCGAATTGATCTTGATTGACGAGGTCTTAACGCCGGACAGTTCCCGGTTCTGGTCAGCGCAGGAATATGAACCCGGCAAAGGACAACCGTCGTTTGATAAGCAGTTTGTGCGTGACTGGTTATTGCAGAGCGGCTGGGATAAAAACAGTGAGCCGCCGGAGTTGCCAGTCGATGTTGTCGAAAAGACCCGGCAGAAATACATCAAAGCGTTTGAGATATTAACAGGAAAAAACATCGTTTAGGACAAAATCATGAAAATCGGTCTAGTCGGATATAAGGGTTCAGGCAAAAGTTCGCTGTTTCATTGGTTAAGCGGCATTGCTCCGGATTTAGCGTTGTCTCATTCTTTGCAATCAGCGGCGGTCTCGCTGCCGGAGCCGCGTTTCAAAGCATTGATGGAGATTTACCGTCCGAAGAAGACGACTTACGCTTCCATTGAATTAGTTGACACGCCTGGCTTGAGCCGTGATGACCAGCGCAATAATCCGCAGCGTCTCGCTTTGCTGCGGGAAGCGGACGCTCTCGTTTGGGTTGTGCCGGTGTTTGAAAACAACGACCCAACGAAGGAAATCAACGCTTTCAGAGAAGATACTGTTCTTGCGGATTTGGAAATCGTTCTTAACCGAATCGAAAAAGTTGAGGAACAGAACAAGCGTCCGGTGCCGAGAGCGGAACACGAAAAATTCGCTTTTGAATTGGAAACGCTGAAGATTTTGCAGGAAGGTCTCGAGAATGGACATCCCGTTCCTGAAGAGCAACTGACGCAAGACCAGCAGCGGGTTATCCGCGGCTTTCGTTTGCTCAACGGCAAGCCGAAGATGTTCATATTTAACACTGCCGATGAAGAAACCGACTTGGAGCAGTACAAAAAATACACCGAAGAAGGAATTGCAACGGCTGCTGTCAGCGCACGGCTGGAATTGGAATTGGCGGCAATGACGGCGGAAGAAAAAACCGCGTTCCTTGACGAAATGCAGTTGCCTTGTGCGGATAAAGATACGATTTTGAAAATGCTTTTGGATACATCGGGACAGAGTACATTTTTAACTGCGGGCGAGAAGGAACTTCGTACTTGGCTTATGCCGAAGGGCGGCACGGCAATCGAAGCGGCAGGTGCGATTCACACCGACATGGTGAAGGGGTTTATTCGGGCAGAAGTGATGAAGGCGGACGATTTGATTCGTCTCGGCAGTGAAAGAGCGGTGAAAGCGGAAGGACTGGTGACCCGCGAGTCGAAGGACTACGTTGTCAAAGACGGCGATATATTGTTGTTTCATTTTAGTTAAAAGCGACACCGTTTAGCGGCGGTTCCGCGAACCGTCCGCTAAAAATACATGAAAGTATTTTACATTTCTGCAAACGCTTTTCTGGCTTTTTCATAATGTCGGTCGGCTAGAGGATCAGTTCGGACACAAACGGACGGAAACTCTTCCCCTATTTCTTCCGAAAGCCGGGCGAGTAATTTATCACCCATGATTTCGGCATATTTACCGCGCAGAGCTTTTTCATACCATTCAATTAAATCCGTTTCAGTTATTATGCTTTGAATTCTATTTTTCCAACCTATTTGTGTCAGAAGAGAAGTTATGACAGATTTCTCTGCATTTTTGCATACAATAACAATTCTGTCGCTTGAAACACCGCCAACAATTTCTTCGGCAAGTTCCTCGTCCAATGAAAGGTGCTTGACTTGTATTGCCGGTCCCCAGTTGCTGTACATATCTAAACCTCTGTCAGCAGCGTTGGTAACGCCCAATCGGTAAATTTTTGCGTCTTGAGTATAGTTAACATTAGTGGAATCAAGACACATGAGGGCTTTCGTAAAGTCCTCAAATTCTTTCAAAATGTCAGTTTTATCCTTCGGTACTTCAATTTTGACTTTCAATTCCAAGGTTTCGACAATCGTTATAAACAGTGCATAAACGATAATTTCATAAATCTTATCCAAACTGCGCTTCAGTCCTGGTTCACTCCAAAACGAGTTTATGAATTTCTCAATGTCAAAGTTTTCTCTGTTCGCACTGAGGCAAACTGACAGGGCATTCGCCATTTGTCTGCGTCTATCCATAAACTTGTTGTAAATGTATGCCTCAACTCCGCCTTTGGTTTTTCTGTTTTCCTCCCCAAGTACGGACAAAATTTGCGGAGAAACTGCGTTGAATATATCATCTTGGAATTTTACACTGCTTGTAGACACACGCCCCAGCAAAACAATACAAATTTTATCGCGCCATTGCCTACTCTTGGTGCGGTACGATTCCAAATCAGACAAGTCAATATCTTTCTTAACTCTATCTCTGAAAAGTATTTCCGCAACCTGTATCGGCTTATACAAATGGACGCGCGACTTTGTTATAACAGCATCAAGGGCGTTCTTTGCTTGTTCTACCGTTAGCATTTTCTGTTCCTTTTATGAGTTCATTTATACCCGCTGCCATCTGTTCTGCAACTGCCCGAATAACCGGAACAGCAACACTGTTGCCGGTTTGCTTCCTTATGCTTCCGTATGGTAATACAATTTTAAACGTATCGGGAAAACCTTGTATTCGCAACAGTTCTCGTTCAGTTGGACGGCGTTCATTATTAATTAGCAGATAATTTGCTGATGCACCGGCACGAAGAGCACAGGAAAAATGGTGCGGAGTAATGGAACCTAAAACATTTTCATGTGTTATGTACGGTTTCTCAATTTCTTTCTTCATTCTGTCAACACGGGAAAGACGGATGTTTTCTCTTACATAATACCGCTTGTCTACCACTTCTTCTAAAATGTCAGTTAGTTTTATATGTTTCTCCCTTGGTATAGGTTTCGGAAATTCAAAAGGAACATATTCGCTGAAACCAACAATAATAATACGCTCACGCTTCTGCGGAACACCGAAATCCAATGCATTCAGAACTTTTGTATGAACGTGGTACCCCAATGCTTCCAGATGATTCTTGATAATTTTGAAGGTTCGTCCTCCGTCATGTGCAACTAAATTTCGGACATTTTCAAGCATAAACGCCGCTGGCTGTTTATCTTTGATAATACGTTCTATGTCAAAGAAAAGTGTCCCCTGTGTTTCGTGATTAAATCCCGCCTGGTCTCCAATAATTGAAAACGGCTGGCAAGGAAAACCGGCAAGCAAGACGTTAAAATCCGGTATTTCTGATGAATTGATTTTGGTTATATCACCTGCGGGCTGTTCGCCGAAATTCGCTTTGTATGTCTGGCAGGCCTTCTCGTCCCATTCGGACGAAAACACACATTCGCCGCCGATAGATTCAAATGCCAAGCGATTGCCGCCTATACCGGCAAAAAGGTCAACAAAAGTGAAGTGAATTTTTTCCACTTGCTGACTGTACTGGCAGATTGAAAATATAGATTCTTCTGGAAAAAGAGATAGTTTTTGCTCTATGTCGCTTGTTCTTCTTATAGCAACATTCGCACCCATACATGAACCTCACTAATCATAATCAGATTAACCAATAACCTACAGTCATTATACAGGTGCTTGTTCGTAAAATCAATGCGGTACCCTATTGCCTCCACATCTGGATACGTTTTCGGATAAAAATTCGTTTGAACGTTTCTTTACCATTCAAAAATGTTCCTCTTCCGAAAACTCCATTTGGATCTTGGTCTCTTCCTCTGTTGCTTCCTAATATCTCAAACTGCCGGGGATTGTATCTGTCTAGAAACGTAATCGGTACTCCCATGCAGCCGTCCCAATCGCAGGGAATTTCCGCTAGTTTTCTTACTTCAATCGCATCGTAATTGTCATAATGCGGATACTTGTCCGGTGAGTAGCGACTGCATAAAAGCATTTCTTTGTGCCGGTATGACACGTCCAAATTGGTGTACCAACCGATATTTCCGAAATACTTGGTTTCGTTTTTATCTGTGGTGAATTGCTTTACACGTTCGTATCCCCGCCATAGTTCGTTCTCTTTTATCAGCGGAAAAATTTCCTTGTATGTAATCGCGTTATCGCTTCCGATAATCAAAAACTGTTTCCCGTGTTCCATCAGTTGCGCAACATATTCCCGAAATAGCGAGAACGGCGGATTGGTAACGACAATATCCGCCTGCTTCAGTAATTCGATACATTCTTCGCTGCGGAAATCGCCGTCGCCTTGCAGCCCATTCCATTCATTCCTTTTAATAAACGCCTCATAATCGCCGTCTTCGATAACATCATAGCGGTCTTTTCCGTCATAGATACAATAGACGGTTTGTCCGTCTTTATTTGGCGTGGACAAATCGGAATTTACGTTTTTGCAGCAGACGGAAATGATTCTTTTCAATCCGAAGCGGTAAAAATTTGTGAAAAAATAGCGGAAGAAATTACTAACCCGCGGGTCATCGCAGTTGCATAAAATCGTTTTTCCGTGAAACTGTTCCTTATAGTGTTCACATTCATGCTCAATGTCGGCAAGTTGCGTGTAAAATTCATCATTTTTCGCCGATTTTGCTTTGTTCAGTGACGTATTTGTGTTTCCTGTTTTTTTCGTCATTTTTCACATCCCGCATGTGTATCGGTTTGCCGTCTGCAAACACAGTTGCCGGTAAATACCAGATGTTAATACAAAACAACTTATGAATTGTTCATTAAAAACTTGAAATCGGACTGGACAATTCCGGCTCCGCAATGGACAATGTCCAGTCAGACACTAAATAAGTTCGTCAAATTCATTCGAGGTACGCTATGAAATCACATAGGGAAATTATAACACTGAATATACCCAATCGCATGGAATTCGTCAATATCACCCGTCGAGTCGCGGATGCCGTGAAAACAAGCGGAATCCAAGAAGGTCTTGTGCTTGTCAACGCCATGCACATCACGGCTTCAGTGTTTATCAATGATGACGAGTCGGGACTGCATCAGGACTACAAACGATGGCTGGAACAACTTGCTCCGTTTGACCCGTCGCCGAGCCGATATGCCCACAACCGAACCGGTGAAGACAACGGCGATGCTCACCACAAACGTCAGATTATGGGACGCGAAGTCGTTGTTGCAATCACCGAAGGAAAACTGGACTTCGGACCTTGGGAGCAAATCTTTTACGGAGAATTCGACGGCAGACGAAACAAACGCATTTTAATCAAAATCATCGGCGAATGATGCCGTTTTATTTTACAGGGAATACGCCGCATTTGTTGCGCGGAATGTGTGAAAGCCGGAAACAATGGAAGCGGTTGGTGCATTATGACACGAAAACACACTGTTCAAAAGATACAGCAAAACACGTTTTATACACACGACAATCTGTACATTCTTTCGGGCTTGAACAGCGGACTCGTTGACTTGATATATCTCGACCCGCCGTTCAACTCGAAACGGATGTATTCCGCTTCCGCCGGCAGTAAAGCCGCCGGTGTCAGTTTCAAGGATATGTGGACGTGGAAAGACGTGGACGAGTTCTTTCTTGATACACTTGCTGCCGAATATCCAGAGTTGACGAAGTATCTTGCAGCGGTCAGCGGTATTCACGGCAAAGCGATGACGGCGTATCTAACATACATGGCGCAGCGCATCATCGAAATGCATCGAGTATTGAAAGACACCGGCAGTTTGTATCTGCATTGCGACCCGACCGCGAGTCACTATTTGAAAAGTTTGTTAGACGGTATCTTCGGTAAGAATAATTTTCGGAACGAAATAATATGGTGCTATACCGGTCCCGGTTCTCCCGGAATGCGGCAGTTTAACCGAAAAAGCGATAATATCTTTTGGTATTCAAAAGGAAAACAGTGGACTTTTAACAAAGATGCCGTGCGGCTGCCGTACAAAGACGGAAAGGTTCATAGCGGCGGCTTTACGGAAAAAGATGGAAGCAGATTAGACCCGCAGCAATACAGCGCAGGAAAAATTCCCGAAAATTGGTGGACGGACATTGCTGTCGCCGCACGAAGCAAATATGAGCGCACCGGTTATCCCACGCAAAAACCGCTTGCACTTTTGAAGCGGATTATTTTAGCGTCGTCCAACGAAGGCGATATTGTAATGGACCCGTTCTGCGGCGGTGCTACGACTTGCGTTGCCGCTCAACAGTTAGGACGAAAATGGATTGGAATCGACATCGAAAATCAAGCAGTTGATATTTTAATTGAAAGATTAAGCGGCGATGCCGGTATCTTCAAGGATTTCATAGCAGCGGACATAATTCCAAAACGTACCGATATTAAGGAAGAGAAACCGTCGGAATCCGTCAAACAGCGGTTACACAAGGAGCAAAACGGTAAATGTAATGCTTGCGGACGTGATTTTGAAATATGGGATTTTGAACTCGACCACATTATACCGAAGGCGAAAGGCGGCGGTGATTATTACGAAAATTATCAACTGCTTTGTCCTTCGTGCAGTTCTATCAAGGGTGACAGGACGATGGAATATATACGTATGAGACACGCCGCCGCCGAAGCACTGATGAAGAATAAAATTATCTTCGGGGAATAACCTTTAACCACTCGCTACTCAAAGCGGGTGTGTAAAAGTGGGGATTTTGGCGGTGCCTTCAGGCAGCCGCCGGCAGAGTCGGAGAGCCGGGATAACTACAGTGTAAAAATTGCAGTTGGACTATTGTAATTTCCCCGCAATCTTTTATAATAAACGGAGATTTTTTGTAATTCGATTTTTTTATTTTATGTAAATGAGTACTTCGTCCGACAAAGGACAACAGGAACCGCCCTCGCTGTATGCCTTAATTGCAAATGACGACCCCGTTATTTTGAGCGTATTGACCCACGCACTGGAACAAGAGGGGTTCAAAGTCTGCACCGTGCGGGACGGAAATCAATGTCTCCAGATGGTTTTGCTGAATTGTCCCGATGTACTCATGGTAGATTGGAATACGCCGGGTATCAACGGAACGGAAATTTGCCGACAAATGCGGGATTACTATATGCAGAAAATCCTGCCGCATTACACTTATATCTTCGTTGTTTCGGAACAAAAAGACAGAAAAATAATACTCGAATGTTTAGATGCCGGTGCGGATGACTTTATCGAAATATCGCCGAATAGTTCAGCAAATTTGCATATTGAAATTAAGTCCCGTCTCAAAGCCGCGCTGCGGACCCGGAAACTTGAACAGGATTTAGAATTCGCCGCAAAATACGACTCGCTGACAACGCTTCTCAACCGCATAACCTTTTTTGAACTAGCGCAAGGCATTTGGAACCGCTCTATCCGTAATGACTTTCCGCTGTCGGCAATCATGTTCGACTGCGATTTTTTCAAACGAGTCAATGATGTCTTCGGACACAGCGCGGGCGATACCGTTCTCCGCACAATGGCAATGGTTCTCAAGGACTTTTCTAGAGCGTCGGACATCGTCTGCCGCTACGGCGGTGAAGAATTCTGCGTTCTGCTGCCGGGGTGCAACGAAAAAACCGCTTGGAATTGGGCGGAAAGAATCCGAAAACAGTTTGAAGTCAGCCCCGTTAGATATGAAAATATCGACATCAAATTCACGGTCTCTTTCGGAATAGCGCAGCGTTCTGAAGGCATGGTAACGCTGGACAAATTGATTAAATGCGCTGACCAAGCATTGATTTTTGCGAAACAGGCGGGACGCAACTGCTGTGTCCGATTTTCCGAGACGATATACAGTGGTATAGAATCAGTTTTGTCAAACGGTTTATTCAATCTGCTTTTCGAAGACGTTTCGGCAGGCGACACAATGACACCGTTTTCACTTTCACTAAACGAAAACGAGACAATTTCTGCAACTGCGGACTTTTTTCTGAATACATCCATTGAAGCACTGCCGGTTGTCAATAACGAAGGGAACTTGCTCGGCGTTGTTTCGCAAAAGAACCTGATTGCGCTCATTGGAGATATTGAGCGATGGCACGGAACGATAAGCGGGCTGGTAGAACCCAGCATTATTTCATATCCATCCGAAACACCGCTGCGGTACATTTACGATTTCTTCTGCCGGGTATCGACAAGTCAGATTTTGATTTTGGAAAATAAGAAACCGGCGGGATTTATCAGCCGCTCGTCTTTGCTTCGCTGGCTGCGAAACCAATGGGCGGCTATCAGCGGCGATTGTCAGGAAATTATCCCGACGTCTTCCGTTAACAGTTTCGGACATGAACATATAGCTGACGTAATGAAGGAACTGAGCAATGAAATTGAAAAAATTCGGGCAATTTATTCCAGTGAAAATTCAGACGAGTATATGGATGCCATGCGGGTTCAAATGGTAACTATTATTTCACAAGTGCAGGATATAATGGAGACAGTTTTGCGGGACTTTTGCGCTCAAAACACCGCAGCGGGAAATTTATCACGCCTGAAATTGAGTTGATACACAATGACAAAATATATCTTGACCTTTGGTGCCCTTTTCCTTTCCTTTATTCTTTTTGCCGATAATCAATCGGCGAAGGCGCAGCCGCCGGAGCGTCCTTCACAAGGAAATGCACCGCCGGGTATGTTTGAATACCCGCCCGGCAGCGGAAGATTTATTCCGCGGCGAGGCGGCGGCGGGGGTGGCGGAGGCGGATTCAGAGGACGCGGAATGGGCGGCGGAATGGGTCGCCCGATGATGGATCCCGGTGCATCAGGCGGCGGCGAAAGAACCGCCGCACCGCCGTCAAGCGGTGACACGCTGCTCGGCGGCACCGTTCCTGCTATTTGGGAAATCAAACCGCTCTCGCCGCAGCAGGAACTCGACGAACTGCCGCCAGCTATGAAAATGGGAACCATTGCTCCGGCTGTCCCCGTAAAAGTAGTACGTTATGCACACTGGTTTTTCCAGCAGCACGATACCAACAACGACGGCGTATTGCAGAAAGAAGAATGGAAATCGTTGCCCGGCTCACCGCAAGCAATCGATATTGACGGAGACGGCGTTATCACGGTAGAAGAACTGATTTGGTTCATCGGAAATTACGGAAAGAACAGAACAATTCATAATCCGAATCCGGTTGAGCAGTATTATTATCCTCGAATGGTTACTTCGCAATTCCAGATTTTCAAGCCGGTGACGACCGCGGTTATGCCGCCGAAACCGATGGACGAAACGGTTGACGCAGCGGCTTCAGATGAAACGACAGCAGATATCACTCAAAAGATGCTGGACGAAGAAGACGAAAACCTTGTCAGCGATGCGACTTACGAAGAGATTGTTGCAGGTAGATTGAAGACGGCAAGCAAGATGTATCATACGCCGAAGGAAAAACTCATCGGCGTTCCGGCATGGTTTATACTGCGGGACAAAGACGGCGATGGACAGGTTTCGTTATTGGAATTTGCTCCGACTCTTTCTCCTGCCGCGCTTGCCTTATTTGGAAAGTTGGACAAAGACGGCGACGGATTCATAACACCGGACGAAGTTCGCAAGCCGAAGCCGACGGTGATACCAACAACGCCGATACCGCCGGACGAAGCAATGCCGCCGCCGGAAACACCGGCCGAGGAGACAAAACCGGCGGAAACACCGCCAATGGTAGAAGCGGGGATGTCAACCCCCGCAACGGAAACACCGCCGGCAACTAATTAACAACGACATGTTTATTAGCGTAGGCGTATTTCAGAAATACAGTAATCCTACGCTAATTGAGAGAACCGCTATGAGAAAGACCTTACTCAAATCAGTAACCGTCGTAGTTTTATGCGCAGCATTGTTTTGTATTGTATTCGTCTCAAGAGAGCCGCCGACTGCGTCGGCGGTTGTTACCGGACGCTTCGTCCAGGAATCGGGCGACCCCCATTCCGAAAGTTGAGATTCTGTTTCACTGGGAAGAGGCAGGCAAAGCCCCCCTGTTTTGTCGGATAAGAATGGACAATTTTCCTTTCCGGTCAGCAAAGAGGAACGTGTGGTCGTACTTGCACGACATGAAAAATTCCGCAATTCTTTGATGTACCTCTTGAAACTTTTTATTATGTACGTTAGAATGCTGTTCTGATTGTGTTTCCGTTATTTTTCTCACTACAAGATAAGGAGAACTGTAATGCTTGAGTTTTATTCCGCTTCAGTCCGAAGTGTCAATTCCGAAAGAGCCGCCGGCGAATGTGTTGAAGTCGCATTTCCAGACGGCGTTCCAAAGGATGTCCGTGCCTTGCTTTTCAACGCAACACTCGGACACAAACTCGACAAACTTGCCGCCGCTTTCAATAAACTCCTGCCGAATGTTCCCCTTTACGGTGCTTCCGGCTGCGCCGTCACCGGTCGTGAAGGTATCGGCGAATCAATGCACGACATCGGTATCATGGCGGTCAGTGGTCCCGAAAATGAATTCGCCGCCTCTTCCGTTGCTGACATCTATGGAATCAATTCCTACGAAAAAGCATTGGAACTGGCACAGGACTTGAAAAAACAGAACGGCAATATAAACTGCATTTATCTGCTCTGTTCCGGTATTGATATTGACAATGCGCTGGTTCTAAAAGCGTTTGACGATGTTTTCGGACAAGAAGTCACAATTTTCGGCGGTACTTCCTCCGACAACATGCGGGGCGTATTCTCGTATCAGTATCACGGTGATACAATGGGCGAACACGATGCCTTTGCGGTCGGTTTTGCCGACCCAACGCTTCATAACATTACCCGTGCAACTCACGGTTTTGTCGCATATGGACAGCCGCTCATTGCAACGAAAACTGACGGCTGCAAGATTCTCGAATTCAACGGCCGCGGTGCCTGGTCGGAATTCGCTTCCCGTTTGTCAAAACCGCCGGAATCAACTTGCGGCGATACTATTCCTATCGGTGCATTAGCGGAAGAACTGCCGGAAGAACATGCAAACGAATACGGAAACAAACATATCCTGCGGGTTGTTACCAAACGTGAAGGCGAGACGATTTATTATCCCGTTACCGCTTATGACGGAATGAAGGTCTGGACTACCATCCGCGATGAGGATTTGATTTTTTCCGAACAGAGTCGTTCATTGGAATATATGACAGCGGCTATCGGCAGCGGAAAAGTTGCGGCAGTGTTTCAAACGGACTGTCTTGCCCGCGGACGTTTCCTCTTCAATCGTATTATTAAAGATGAAATTATCAGCATGATGCAGAGCGCGTTTTCCAGAGACGGCGAGATTCCGCCTTGGCTTGGCAATTACGGCTTCGGCGAATACGCCCGGCTCGGAGGCATCAATACATTTCATAATTACTCAACCGCCTTGCTGGCGTTGTACCGGAAATAAATGTCACAGGACGCAAAAGACCTAGAAATTGCCCGATTAAATGCGGAACTTGAATTCCTTTCGGATAAAGTCAGCCGCTCCGAGGTTATTGCGCAATCGCTCCGCGACATTCAGTTTCAGTTGAATTCCAGTTTAGGGCAATTTTCACGGATACACGATTACGCTCAACGGGCTTTTTCCGTCAAGCACGAAAGGGACTTATTTCCTATTATTACCGAAGGAATTATTGATTGTATTCAACTCGAACTAGGCGCAGTAATCAGGGTTGACTTCGCTTTCCAAACGCTGCGTGTTATTTCGCAAATCAACTGGGATATTGATATATCGAATTTTGCCTTATCCGGCGAATTTTGGAAAACGACACAACTATCGCAGGGGAAAGCTCTGTGGGAGTCGCCGGTGGTTTCCGCTCCCTGGGCGGAAACAAATCTGGACAGCGTTATTTTCATGCCGTTTTCCAATAAAAACAGCACCATCAATTACATTTTTCTCGGCGGAATATCCAAAGAAAGCGCAGCAATTTACGCTTTTAATCCGCAGGAACTGCTGCCGCTCTTTATGGTGTATTGCCAGCAGATGTTCGGCATTATCGACTTGGTCGATGCGGTCAGCCGGGCACAGCAGGCGGCTAAAGCAAGGGCATCCTTTTTCGCCAATCTGAGTCATGAAATCAGGACACCGATGAACGCTATCATCGGAATGGTTCAAATTGCGCAGCGGAGTTCCGACCAGGAAGAAATTGACCGCTGCATCGACCAAGTCGGAATGTCAGGCAAACATCTTCTCGGTCTGATAAACGATGTGTTAGATATTTCCAAGATTGAAGACGGCAAATTCAAACTTAATTACATTTCGTTTGACCTTCAGCCGGTCATTGAGTCCATCCGTGTTACGGTGGAACAGTTGGCGGCTGCCAAATCGCAGGAATTATCCGTAGTATATGACGGCGTGGAAAGTCCGCGTATCTTCGGAGATGATATGCGTCTCACACAGGTTCTTCTCAATCTTCTCGGCAATGCCGTGAAGTTTACGCCGGAAAAAGGAAAAATTACACTAACTATTTCCGAGTTTTCCCGCACTAATACGACAACTACTTTGAAGTTTTCTGTATCCGACACCGGCATCGGTATTATGCCGGAATTTTTAGCGCGTCTTTTCAAGCCGTTTGAACAGGCGGACTCAAGTATTTCCCGCAACTTCGGCGGTACTGGACTCGGTCTTGCCATCAGCCAGTTTATGGTTGAATTGATGGGCGGCAAAATCACAGCGGACAGCACTTACGGCAAAGGAACGACTTTTTCATTTACTATTTGTTTTGATTTAGATACGTCCAATGCTGCGCCGGAAGATTCTTCCGGGGCAATCTCGCAGGAAGACGGCGTTTTAGACCTTTCCGGACACACAATTCTCATAGTAGATGATATAAAAATCAATCGCATTATCGCTAGTTCTTTTCTGCGGGACACAAACGTCAGTATTGAAGAAGCGGTGAACGGTGCAGAAGCAGTTGAAAAAATGCTGGCAGCACCAAGCGGTTATTACACTCTGGTCTTCATGGATGTTCACATGCCGGTGATGGACGGCTGCACCGCGACAAGAACATTCCGCAATTCCGACAGTCCCGACGCACTGACGCTGCCGATTATTGCTATGACCGCCAGTGTTTTCAACGAAGATATTCAGGAAACGCTTAACGCCGGAATGAACGGACATATCAGCAAGCCGGTGGACATAAAAATTGTCCGTGATACCATTCGCAGAATCGTACAAAAAACGTAGAAAATGCGTTTTTCCGGCAGTTGACAAACGCTTTTCAAAAAACAAAATTTCGTCTTTTCGGAAAATTTTTCTTGAAATTTCTAAAATCCCTATTAAAATAATGACAGAAAAGTTGTACTTTACGCAGAGTACCAATCGTATTGATGTTAGGAGGTCAAAATTATGTCTGCTGATAATGAAAAACAGATAGTTTCGTGTGAGAAAGAAACTATTATCGGTATTCCGGTGATAGAGGATGACTACGACCCCGTGTTGGAAAATCTTAACCGCGGGTCCACCATTCGGGATTGGATTCGCGCCGCGCCGGGAATGTTCTTCAGTTTAGCCGTTCACGGAGTTATTCTCATGGTACTCGCCGTAATGTATCTGCCGACTGTTGTGAATTTCCGTCCCGACCTGACCGCTAACTTAGAAGAAATTGAGGACATCGAAGACCTCGACATCTTTGATGAGGAAGCACCGGTAGACCTCAACCTCGACAATGTTTCGGATGTGCCGATGTCAGCCGATTCTATGGACGTTGCCGGTGCGGATGCCGGTCCAGTTGAATTTGAGCAGCCGAAGATGGAAATTGCTACCGCGGACCTCGGCAGTATAATGGCACCTAGTTCGCTGGTTTCCAATATGGGAAGCATCACCGGCGATTTGAGCGGACGCAAAAACAAAGGTGCGGCAGTTGCCGGCGGCGGCGGCTCCGAAGCAAGCGAATGGGCTGTCGCAATGGGATTACAATGGATTGCCGACCATCAGTTACCGAATGGAGCGTGGGCTTATTCCCAAATGAGGAATCCCAATTGCCGCGGCAAATGCAAAGATACCCCCATGGATAAGGGAAATAAGTCGATGGTTTCCGCAACGGCGATGGCACTTCTCCCGATGCTGGGTTCCGGCATCACTCACAAAGAAGGAAAGCACCGCAAAGAAGTTAAAGCCGGTCTCGATTACATTACCAGCAACTATCAGGTGACGAAGGACGGTATCATTCTTGCCGAGAAGGGCGCGAGTCCGGTGATGTATCATCACGGCTTGACGACTATCGTTGTTGCAGAGGCAGCGGCAATGACCCGCGATAAAAACCTCGAAAAATTAGCACAGGGTGCTGTTAATTACATCGCTTTTGCACAAGACCCCGTCGGCGGCGGCTGGCGTTATTCACCGAAACAGCCCGGCGATACTTCCGGTATGGGCTGGAACTTCATGGCATTGAAATCCGCGCAAATGGGATACCTGAACATTCCAAAGCAAACGGTTGTCGGCTCGAAGCATTTCCTTGACAACGTTGTCGGCGCAAAGTGGAAAAATTATCACGGTTCCATTTACGGTTATACCAGCGGAAAAGATGCCAAGGAACGTGATGCAAAAGCATTGACCGCTATCGGTCTCCTCGGACAAATGTACATGGGCTGGAAACCGGACAATCCCGCTTTGCAGGAAGGAACCGACTATCTTGCGGAGAAGGGTCCCGATATGAACAACCTGTATTACAGTTATTACGCAACTCAAGTAATGCATCACGTAGGCGGTGTAAAATTTGAGAACTGGAATAAAAAGATGCGGGATGGTCTGTGCAATACTCAACGCAAAGATAAGGAAAAGGATAAACATGAGTTCGGTTCATGGAATCAGCAAGGCGGTCACGTAGGTGATTCCTGCGGACGCTTGGGACAGACCTCCTTTGCTGTGATGATACTCGAAGTGTATTACCGTCATCTGCCGCTTTATCGAAAGAATACAACGGTCGATGCATTCCCGCTGGATTGACACCATGTCCATCATACTGCGGTTGACAATCTTGTTTTTCTGTTCGGTGATACTAACCGGTTGCGATATGAACAACCGGTGTGCATCATCCGAACTTACTGTTGCGGTTTCTGTTGCGCCGCACGCTTTCTTGCTGGAAACAATCGGCGGAGACAGAATATCCGTCGCACTTTTGGTACCTGCCGGTAAAGAGCCGCATGAATATCAGCCGACACCGGACAAGGTTACAGCTTTTTCGCGAAGCAAAGCGTTTTTCCGTACCGGTATGCAGTTCGAAGAAACATTGCTGGAAAAATTGAAAATACTATCGGCATCGCAGAAGATAGTCGATTTGCGCACAACTATACCGCTGCGGCAGTTGGAACTACACAGTCATGAGGGGCATAATCACGGAGAGCAATGTAACCATTCTGACGGTGCTGACCCGCATATTTGGTTCGCACCGTCTGCTTTGAAAAAACAGGTCGAGGCAATCGAAAATGTGTTGTGCGAAATTGACCCCGACGGAGCGGAACATTATCGCCGGAACGCCGCCGCATTGCTGGAAGACATCGAAACAACACGGAAGAAGATTGCGGAGATGTTATCGCCGTTCAAAGGGGAGACCTTCTTCGTGTTTCACCCTTCTTACGGTTATTTCTGCGATGAATTCGAGTTAAAACAATCTGCCGTAGAATACGAAGGAAAGTCGCCAAAGCCGAAACAGTTGGCAGCATTGATTCAGGAAGCGAAAAAAGTAACGGCAGAAATGAAGCGCAAGCCGCTGGTTTTCGTTCAGCCGGAACATAATATGGAACCGGCGGAAGCATTGGCAGAAGCGGTCGGCGGAGTATTGCTGATTCATTCCTGTTTAGAATACAATGTACTGCAATCGATGGAACGCTTTGCGGAACATTACGCAGCGGACAGATAATTCTCAACAGAAGATTTGCGATGAAAAACAACAATATCACACGGCGGCAATTACTCAAGACGGCAATATGCACCGGTGTTCTAACCGGCTGTCCGGCTTGCCCTTCATTCCTGAAAGGGAACATCAGCAGTATAATTGACGAGGAAGAACCGCTGCCGATTTTTCCCGACAATCCGGCTATTCAGCACATACATTCATACTGTCTTTTCTGCGGAAGATGCCGCGACTTCTGTTATGGAGTTACATCGGTCTTCGGACACCCTGTCCCGAAAGGCGAAGAAGCGTGTATCAACTGCGGACAATGTACGCTGTTTTGTCAGCCCGGCGCGCTTGCGGAAAAGTATCACTATCCCGATTTGGCAAAAGCGTTAGACGAAAAGAAAACCGTTGTCTGTTCAATTTCACCGGCTGTTCGGGTTTCTTTCGGCGAGATATTTGGTATGCCGCTCGGCACAAATGTTGAAGGAAAAATCATATCAGCATTGAAAGCACTCGGCGTTAATTACGTTCTTGACACAACTTTTGCGGCTGACTTGACCGTTATGGAAGAAGCGGCAGAGTTGCTCAAACGCCTTGAAAATAAGGAGAAAAACAAGGAACAAAACACACCGCCGATGTTTTCGAGTTGCTGTCCCGCTTGGGTGCGGTTTGCGAAATTATATTATCCGAAGTATCTGCCGCATATCTCGACAACGAAAAGTCCCGTGATGATTCAGGGCGCAATGGTTAAATCGTATTTTGCGCAGAAGTTGAAAATTAAGCCGGAAGATATATTTCATGCTGCGCTGACACCATGCACTGCAAAGAAGGGCGAAATTCTGCTCGAAGGAATGGACGCAGCCGGTGTGTTGTGCAGCAAGCCCGATGTTCGAGATGTCGATGCGGCGTTGACTTGCCGGGAATTGGGTTATCTCCTGTTGCAGCGGAAAATCAAGTTTCGGGAAATGCCGGACGCTGGTTATGATTCCGTAATGGGAACGGGCAGCGGTGCAGGAATGATTTTCGGCAACACCGGCGGCGTGACGGAAGCGGTTTTTCGGACGGCGTATTATTTTCTCAATGGTAAGAATCCGCCGGAGAATTTTTATCATCTCGAAGGCATTCGCGGAACGGGAATGGGACGCAAGGGCGTTGTCGATTTGGGAAAATACAAGTTGAATGTTGCGGTAGTACATAGCATTGCGAATATGCGTCCGCTGCTTGCAGCGTTGGAAAAGGGCAAGGCGGACTTTGATTTTGTTGAAGTGATGGCTTGTCCGGGCGGCTGTATCGGCGGAGGCGGTCAGCCGAAGGACCTTGCTGCCGAAGGCAATGTAGTAATGGAAAAACGCCGGTCGGGTCTGTTCAAAAAGGACGCTGAAAGCAAGTTGCGTTTGAGTTATGAAAACCCTGAAGTCAAAGCGGCTTACAAAGAATTCCTTGGCAAACCGCTCGGCGAGAAGCCGGAGAATATGCTGCATGTGAAGAGATAGGAGCGGGATACTTTTGTATCCCCGGTCGGCGGCTTTGTGTTAGGCGGTTTGTTGTGGTTCGTTCGAGATATTGCACAGCGTTCTCCGCTATGATAAAATACATTCGACAATTTTCTAATCTTCGTTTTTTTCAAAAGGACAACATTATGAAACGCCGTGAATTTATCAAAACGGCTGCTGCCGCAGCCGGTTCGCTGTCAATTCCGCTCTTCGTTAAAGCCGAAACTAAAGGAGCAAATGAAAAAATCAACATCGCCCACATCGGCTGCGGCGGTCGCGGAACGGCTCTGATGAGCGGTTTTCCTTACGCCGACACCACTATCAAGGGCTTCCAGGACTTCGATGTCAACATACTCTGGTGCTGCGACCCCCGCAAAGAAAGAGCGAATAATGCCGTCAAAATTGCCGACGCAAAGTCCCCGGCAGCAAAACCAACTTACGAGATGCGGGAAGTCCTCGACGACAAAGCCGTTGATGCCGTCGTTTGTGCTTTGCCCGACCATTGGCACGCTCTCGCCGCAATCATGGCTTGCCAGGCAGGAAAAGATGTCTATACCGAAAAGCCCGCAAGCCATTCCGCTTGGGAAGGACAAAAAATGGTCGATGCCGCCCGAAAATACAAACGGGTCGTGCAGCACGGAACGCAAAATCGAAGCGCGCCTTATAATATCGCCGCAAAGAAATACATCGAAGAAGGAAAACTCGGCAGAATACATTTCTGCAAGGTCTTCAACATGAAAGAATGGAAGAACTTCAAACTCGCACCAACGGCACCGGTACCGGAAAACGTGGATTGGAATCATTGGCTCGGTCCCGCACCGGAGCGTGCTTTTTCGCCGTCTTACTTCGGCAGTTGGCATCACATTTGGGATTTTTCGTCAGGCGATATGATAAACGACGGAATACATCAACTCGATTTAGCCCGCTGGCTCATCGGAAAGGACTTGCCGAAGTCCGCTTATTGCGTCGGCGGACGATTCGATTCAACCGGCGATGCCGAAACACCGGATACGCAGATTACAACTTGGGAATATGACGACTTAACGATGACTTTCGACTTGACGCTTTACACGCCGTACATGTTGAAGACCGATGCAGTTGTTCGGCAGAGCGATATGTTTCCGCTTTGGGCGCAGAACGCAACCCGCATTGAAATTTACGGGTCGGAAGGAATGATGATAGTCGGAAGACACGGCGGCGGCTGGCAAGTGTACATTAGACCGAAAGACCGGCTGCCCGTTGTGAAGGACTTCGCACACGGAAGATTTCCCGATGACGAACACAAGGAAAATTTCTTACAATGCATCAAAACGCGGGCGTTCCCCAATTCCGATATTGAAACGGGACACCGCAGTACGCTGTTAGGACATTACGCAACGATTTCATATCGTCTCGGCGGACAAAAGTTGAACATCAACACGAAAGACGGAACGATAATTGACTGTCCCGAAGCCGCAAAGTACTTCAAGCGCACTTACCGCAGACCGTTTGAAGTACCGGAAGAGGTTTAACGGAATAAAAAATTGCGTTAATTTATTTTTACTTTACAATCAAAAGGAGCAGAATTATGGGACATGTTTATGCAGATATTACGTTATTGAACTCATTCGATGTCACAGCAGCCAATAGGGGGCTTATTCCCGAAGGAGACGTGAAGAAACTCACGGTCAATGCCATGGTTGACAGCGGTGCAATGACGTTGACCATTAACGAAGATATTGCCAAGCAACTCGACTTGGAAGTTCAGAAACAACTTGAGGTTGTGTTAGCAGATGGTTCTTACCGCAAATGCGATTATGTCGGTCCCGTTATCATCCACTTTGAAAACCGGATTGCCTGTTGTCTCGCCCTTGTTCTTCCGGGAGCAGACGAGATTTTGCTAGGTGTTATTCCGCTGGAAGAGATGGACGTGATTATCGACCCTATTGACCAACGGTTGATTGTCCATCCTGACAGACCTCACCGCGCTCAACTGAAAGTCAAATGAAACTACTTAACCCTTAACACTTAATAAAACCAATGCAAACTACATTTTTTTCCGTTTTGATTCGCAATCTTACGGTTGCGGCTCTTTTCTGTTTTACCGCAGCGGTATTTGCCGCCGAGTGCCCGCCGCTGCCGAAGCGTGATGTCATGACGCAAAAGTACTGGGACTTGTGGAACGACGAAGTTCAAAGCAAACTCGATGCGCGCATCGAAAAATACCGCAAAGCGGACGCAACTGTCGAATTGACCGATGTCAAGGCAGGCAGCGAAATTAAGGTCGAACAAATCACGCATCAATTTCTCTTCGGTGCGAATATGTTCAACTTCGGACAACTCGGTTCAAAGGAATGGGACGACAAATACAAAGCCGTCTATCACACGTTGTTCAATACGGCGGCGATTCCGTTTTACTGGAAAAAGTTTGAACGGGAACCGGGCAATCTGCATTTCAAAACGACCGAAGACGACAATCCGGAATTCTGGGCGAAGGTCTATTCAGAAAAACGAGACCCGACCCAGGAATGGTACTGGCGAAGACCCGCAACCGACCAGATGGTCGAGTATTGCGAAAAGAACGGTGTCTTTCGACATGGTCATCCAATGATTTGGGGCAACGACCGCTGGCATCATCCCGACTGGCTTCCGAAGAAGGTTGAGAACATTCCCGCAATGGAAAAAGCGTTTGAGAAAAGAATCCGTGAATTGGCGGCGCATTACAAGGGCAGAATCAACCGCTGGGACATTGTCAACGAAAGCGGCGGCGACAGATTGAATGATTCGCTTCGCCCCGACTTTGATGCGGATAATCCGAAGGGTAAATACGGAA